>NZ_JBFUIO010000023.1:0-34542 GCF_056401835.1 Paenisporosarcina sp. P4_D4
GCTAAAATCAGAAGAAGCAAGCTTCTTCATCATTCCGCTCGACTTGCATGTATTAGGCACGCCGCCAGCGTTCGTCCTGAGCCAGGATCAAACTCTCCATAATAGGTGAGTCGATTAGCTCGACTTTGTTGCTGGCGTCAAATTAATGACGTTTTAAAATGAACAATTAAGTTCAAGTTTTGCTTCCCACACCGAAGTGTGTTCCGCTTTATTGTTGACGTTTTGCTGTTCAGTTTTCAAGGTTCATTTCGTTGGTCACTCTCGCGACAGCAACTTTTATATCTTAGCAAATCCAGATTGTCATGTCAACAAAAAGTTTTGCTTTTTCATTTTTGTTTGCCGCTTGTTTTGGCGACTTGATTACTATACCACCATACAAAAGGGTGCACAAGTCTTTTTAAAATTAAAAGATTATTAAAATAATAGACCCCTAATTTTTCATTGAAAACAAAAAAGAAGCCGGGACGTAACCCGACTTCTTTCTTGTATTGTTTACTTAATCACGATGACGCATTTGTGGGAATAACAGTACATCGCGAATCGAAGGAGAATTCGTTAACAACATAATTAAACGATCAATCCCGATTCCCAGTCCACCTGTTGGCGGCATTCCGTATTCCAGCGCTTCGATAAAGTCGTCGTCCATTTCATGTGCTTCATCATTACCCGCTTCTTTTTCAACAAGCTGCGCTTCAAAGCGTTCGCGTTGATCGATTGGGTCATTTAATTCCGTAAAGGCATTTGCATGCTCACGACGAACAATGAATAACTCAAAACGATCTGTAAAGCGACCGTCTTCAGGATTTTTCTTAGCCAATGGCGAGATCTCCACTGGATGCCCATAAATGAAAGTAGGTTGAACTAATGACTCTTCCACTTTTTGTTCGAAGAACTCGTTAAGAACATGTCCCACTTCCATAGAAGGTTTCACATCTACCCCGTGCTCTTTTGCAAAAGTGTGTGCTTGTTCTTTCGTCATCTCTACCCAGAAGTCTACTCCAGTAACTTCTTTGACTGCATCTGCCATGTGCAGACGTTTCCAGCCTGGAGATAAATCAATTTCATCTTCCCCATACATTACTTTCGTTGTTCCCAGGACATCTTGAGCAACATGTGCGATTACGTTTTCAGTTAACGCCATGATGTCGCGGTAATCAGCGTATGCTTCATATAACTCAAGCATAGTGAACTCAGGGTTGTGACGCGTTGAGATTCCTTCGTTTCGGAATACGCGTCCGATTTCATATACTTTTTCAAGCCCACCGACGATTAAACGTTTCAAGTGAAGCTCGATTGCGATACGCATATATAAAGTCATATCCAATGCATTGTGGTGTGTAATGAATGGACGAGCTGCTGCTCCACCCGCAATTGCATGCATAAGTGGCGTTTCAACTTCAAGGAAACCTTGTCCATCCAAATAACGACGCATCGATTGGATGATACGGCTACGTGTAATAAATGTATGTTTGCTGTCTTGGCTTGTAATCAAATCTAAATAGCGTTGACGGTATCGTTGCTCCACATCTTTTAAGCCATGGAATTTTTCAGGCATCGGACGAAGTGCTTTCGTTAAGAATGTAAATTCAGTCGCTTTAACTGAAAGTTCTCCAACCTGTGTACGGAAAACCGCACCACGAACACCCACGATATCTCCTAGGTCAGCAGTCGTGAACAAATGGTAAGCTTCTTCACCAATTGCATCTTTGCGTACATAGATTTGGATTTGTCCATCGAAGTCTTGAAGGTGAGCGAATCCAGCTTTCCCTTTTCCACGCTTCGTCATGATTCTTCCGGCAATTGTTACTTCTTTTGGCTCTTCATCTAATTGTTCTTTTGAAAATTGATCGAACTCCTTGCGGATACCTTCAGATAAATGCGAACGTTCGAAACGTCCACCAAATGGATCAAGACCACTTTCACTTATAGAAGTCATCTTTTGGCGTCTCACCAAAAGTTGATCGTTTAATTCATCTAAATGAGACATGTTCATTTCACTCCCTTTTCTTTTGATAGCTCCAGTTAGCCATTCATAATGAACCTATTGTACACAATTTCACATACGTCTTCACGTCTTTATTGATATTTCGGAAAAATCTCTTGGAATTTCCATAATTCCGAGAAATTATTTCTATATATAAAAGAGCTATCACCAAAAGTGACAGCTCTAATAACACGTTTTACATAACGCTTGTCTCAAGTTCACGGCCTAAAGCCATTTGCTCATCTGCAAAGTTGTTAATGAATGCACGCAACTCTTGTGCGGATTCAGTTTGGTTAATCAAGTTACGAGCTTTTCCGTTTCCACGGATGCCTTTTAAGTACCATGAAGCATGTTTACGCATTTCTCGAACGGCAACGTATTCACCTTTAAGTGCCACTAAACGTTCGAAGTGAAGTAAGCAGACATCCATTTTCTCACGAACAGATGGTTCTGGCTTTAACTCACCAGACTCCAAATATTCTACCGTGCGGTAAATCATCCAAGGGTCACCTAAAGCCGCGCGACCAATCATAACACCATCAACGCCAGTTTCCTCTAGCATACGCTTCGCATCTTGAGGTGTTTCAACATCACCATTACCGATAACCGGAATGTTGACGTTTTCTTTTACTTGGCGAATGATATCCCAGTCAGCATGACCTTCATACATTTGTACACGTGTACGTCCGTGAACAGCTACAGCTGAACCACCCGCACGTTCAACTGCTTGTGCGTTTTGAACTGCGTATAAATGATCTAGATCCCAGCCAGTACGCATTTTCACACTCACGGGTTTCTTCACGTTATCTACAACCGCCGCAACCATCTCGTAAATCTTTTCTGGTTCAAGCAATAGCTTAGCTCCCGCTTCACATCGAATGATTTTTGAAACCGGACAACCCATATTGATATCGATAATATCAGCCGTTGTGTTTTGATCCACATATTTGGCAGCTTCAACAAGTGTTTCTTTGTCACCGCCGAAAATTTGTAATGACAACGGATTTTCTCTGTCATCGATGTATAGCATGTTCATTGTTCTTTCGTTTTTGTGCACGATTCCTTTATCGCTGATCATCTCAGCATAAACAAGTCCTGCGCCAAATTCTTTAACGGTCAATCGGAATGCCGAGTTGCAAATACCTGCCATCGGCGCCAATACTACACGGTTATCCATGATGTGTTTACCGATTTGAAAAGGCTTTTCACTCATTCTAGTCATTGTTCATCCTCCTTTCTTATGAATTTGTCTCACCCATTAACTCTTCTACCTCTATATTCAGCACGGATGCCATTGTTTCTAGTTGTTGTTGTGTTGGTACTCGAGTTCCACGCTCGATTTGCCCTAAAATAGATGTCGACATTCCAATTTGTTTGGCAAAGTCGAGTTGCTTCATCGCTTTTAGTTTTCTAAACGCACGAATGCGTCTACCCCATCGATTGTTTTCCATACGTGAACGCCTTCTTTCTGTCCTTCTGCATACTTGCGAAAAGACACACCAGTTACTGGATGTATGCCTTCAGGCAATAATTCCATCAACGGAACGAGAACAAACCCTCGTTCATGCATTCGTGGATGAGGGACAGTCAGTTTCTCTGACACTATATTTTCATCATTATAGAGCAAAATGTCAAGGTCTATGCACCTTGGTCCCCAACGAAATTCACGAATTCTCCCTAGAGTCTGCTCGGTTTCCAGGCAAATAAAAAGGATTTCATCCGCAGTTAATGGACTCTTGATTTCAACGACGATATTTAAAAAAGATGCTTGCTCAGTATAACCGACTGGGTCCGTCTCATAAACCGACGACACTGCAGTGACTTCTAAATCGTTCTCCATTTGCAGCATTTTAACCGCATCTTGCAACATCTCGAAACGATTACCTAAATTCGACCCTAACGAAAGATAGGCGGTATTCATACATATGTACCTCGCGTAATTTCAACAGCTACCGAACGGTAATGCCCAGGAATCGGGGGATCAGGTTTAATCAACATCACTTTGCAACCTTTTACAATCCCTTCAAACTTCGTCAAAATTTCTTGTGAGATTCGCTCTGCCACCGTTTCCACAAGCTTCACAGGTTCACCCTCTACAATCTTTTGGCAAACAAAGAATGCCTCTGCATAGTTAACGGTTTTCTCAAGATTGTCCGTTTGACCAGCTTCCTGTAAGTCCACTGCCAATGATAAGGTTACACGGAATCGTTGACCGAGTTTTGTTTCTTCAGCAAACACACCGTGATAGCCCCAAAATTCCATATCGTTCACATGAATATAATCCATTTATTTCGCCCCTTAACGTTCTATATATGGTTGTTTACCAGTCAATACATCCATCATGCGTACTGTACGAACGATTTCTTTCACGTCATGTACACGCATCATATGACATCCATGCATGATACCGAAGGAAACGGTTGCTGCGGTTCCTTCCAAACGTTCCTCAACAGGCAAATTTAAAATGTTGCCAACCATGGACTTACGGGATGTACCAAGCAGCACGGGATATCCCATTTCCACTACTTCTTGTAAATGCTGCATCATCCATATGTTTTGTTCGGTCGTTTTCCCAAATCCAATGCCGGGATCCAACCAAATTTGTTCATCAGGAACGCCTGCATCTTTAGCTATTTGCACACTTTCCTCCAGATCCTTGCGTACATCCGGCCAGAAATTTGCGTATTCCGTGTTATCACGATTGTGCATCAATAAAATCGGCACGCCAAGTCTTGCCGCCACTTCAGCAATTGCAGGTTCACGTTTCGCTCCCCACACGTCATTGATAATATGAGCTCCAGCAAGGATGGCAGCTTCCGCCACTTTCGCTTTGTACGTATCGATCGAAATAGCCACATCCAGTTCACGCACCAACGCTTCGATTACAGGAATAACACGTGAAATTTCTTCTTCTTCACTTACGGCATCATGACCAGGGCGTGTTGATTCCCCACCGACATCAATTATTTTCGCTCCATCAGCCACCATTTTTTTCGCATGAATAACCGCTTCTTCTATAGCGTTAAAACGTCCACCATCCGAAAAAGAATCAGGTGTCACATTCAGTATTCCCATGACAATCGTTTCGTTATGAAAATCAAATACCATCCCATTCACTTCGAACAGTTTTGTGTAATGTATTAAATTCACTCAAATCGCTCCTTGTTTGCCCGTTCCACTTGTTTTGCATAAAGTTCATGTAACTGCGTATAGATTAACCCATCTTTTCCATCAAAAAATCTTGATCCAAGTTGGCGAATTGGTACCAATTCTTGTACCGCATTTGAAACAAATACTTCGCTGGCCGCTTCCAGCCTATCTGGAGTAAATAGCCCTTGTTCTACATGCAAGTTGAGTGCAGTTGCTTCTCGCAACACCCAGTCACGAGTAATTCCCGCTAATATGCCCGTCTCCAGTGAGGGAGTATACAGTACACCTTCTTGAACCCAGAAAATATTGGAGGTAATGCCTTCTGCAACATGTCCACCTTCCGTCAAAAAGAAACCTTCCTTCTCAGCTAGTGAAGGAAGTTCCAAGCGAGCACGGACGTTGTTGGCATAATGATGTGATTTGTGACGCATTCCACTTTCCGGTGTATTACGATGCGTTTCCAGCCATACCGCCGACTTTTCTTTTCCTCGCGTCATCGGCGGCAGTGCTTTTCTAAATAAAATTAACGTCGGTTTTTCATACTCGGCTGGCGCTAAACCGATATCATGCACACCAGCTGAAACATTCATGCGGAAATAGCCATCTTCTCCGCCGCTGCGCTCGTTCAACCCTTGAATAACAGATGTCAGCGTGCCTATATCTAATTTTATTATCATTCGAAATTCATCGAGCGCAAGTTGCAACCGCTTCAAATGCTCTTCAAGCAAAAAAGGCTCTCCATCATACGTACGGAATGTTTCAAAAAACCCTAAGCCGTAGAGGAAGCCATGGTCAAAAGGAGAAATGCGTAGCTCTTCCGCTTTTACAAATTCCCCATTCATCCAAGCCCACATTACGCTTCCTGCTTCTTTGCCGAATGGCAATACGTTTCAATGAAATTACGAAGCAATTGTTTACCCGCTTCCGTCATGATGGATTCGGGGTGATACTGGACACCTTCGACTGCATATTCACGATGACGAAGCCCCATTATTTCACCTTCTGCAGTCCAAGAAGTCACTTCGAGACAATCAGGAAGAGATTCTTTTTCAACAATCAAGGAATGATAGCGCGTCGCTGTAAATGGATTGGGCATCCCCGCATTTACACCTTTTCCATCGTGATGAACTGGAGAAGTTTTGCCATGCATTAAACGTTCTGCACGAATGACATTGCCTCCGAATGCTTGTCCAATGGATTGATGGCCAAGGCACACACCGAAAATCGGAATTTTACCGGCAAAATGCGTAATGACTTCTAAACTGACGCCTGCATCATTTGGTGTACATGGTCCTGGAGAGACAACAATCATTTGCGGATTTAACGATTCAATATCCGTCATGGTCAATTCGTTATTTCGTTTAACAAGTAGCTCTTCGCCGAGTTCACCGAAATACTGGACCAAGTTATAAGTGAAAGAATCGTAGTTATCAATCATTAAAATCATTTATTGCCCACTCCTTCCGCCATTGCTTTTGCTTGCCAAAGCGCTTTTGCTTTGTTTAGCGATTCGATATATTCGTTTTCAGGACTAGAATCAATAACTATTCCAGCTCCTGCTTGTATATGCGCCAAGCCATCCTGTACAAATGCTGTACGGATGACGATATTGAATTCCAAATCTCCTGTATAACCAAGCCATCCGATCGATCCCGTATATAAACCACGTCGTACCGGTTCAAGTTCTTCGATGATTTCCATTGTGCGGATTTTTGGTGCTCCCGTGATGGTTCCTCCAGGGAACACCGCTCGGATCACTTCTGTATTTGACGTATTCTCAGCAAGTGTTCCTCGAACGTTCGAGACGATATGCATCACGTGCGAATACTTTTCAATGACCATAAACTCGTTTACTTCCACAGAACCGTACGCAGACACTCGTCCTAAATCATTGCGTTCTAAATCCACTAGCATCACGTGTTCTGCACGTTCTTTTTCGTTATCGATCAATTCCTTTGCAAGAAGCTCGTCTTCTTGTTCGTTCTTCCCGCGAGGACGCGTTCCAGCAATTGGACGTGTCGACAGCTCGTCTCCCTTTTTCTTCACCAGTAATTCCGGTGATCCTGACACAACCGCAAATTCAGGCGATTGGATGAACGCCATATAAGGTGAGGGATTAAAAGAACGCAATGCCTCGTAGTATGTCACCGGTGAAACAGACAACGCTTTCGACTGACGTACAGATAAGTTGACCTGGAATACATCCCCTTGTCCGATGTATGTTTGAATGCGACGCACAGCTTCTTCAAAAGCAAGCCCCGTCATCGACACATGCAGTTCAGTATGATCTTCCAGCACTTCGGTTGCTGCACCTGGTGAAAACATCCTAGAAGCGATGCCTTTTTTTGCAGCTTCCATCCACTTGTTACTTTCAACTTGCAAATCGACTGAAACGGTTGGCAAATGCATAACATGCACACGTTCTTTTTCAATATCCAATACCGCCCATTGGTCAAGTAAATAGAAGTACAGATCCGGAATGTGCAAGTCATCCTCTGTGTCGTTAGGCAACGCTTCGATTTGACGAGCATAATCGTACGTAATGAACCCTGCTGCACCACCTTGGAAATCTGGCAGCTCGTCAATATGTGCAAATTGATATTCAGCTACCAATTCCTCGACCAATTGCAACGCTTCACCTTGCCGCACTTCCACTTTTCCATCACGCCATTCAATGCGCAATCCGTCTTCCGTTGATTCAACGACTGCAAGCGGATTCCAGGAAGCAACGCTGTAGTGCCCTCCACGGCCGCTTTCCATCAAAATGTGGTAGGATTCATGTTGCGTTAATTCTTTATAGGCATAGTAAAATTCATCTTTATTTAAAGAAATCGTAGTTGTTTGTAGTTGAACATCACGCATGTTCGGTCTCCCCCTGAAAAACAATTATCGCTTTCATCTTATCGTGAAAGACCTATTGAAAGCCACAATAAAAGCGTAAAGTGCCACTTAAGCTCGACACCGGCGCTGAAAGAATGGTTTCCTTTGTGTCAGGATTCATGAAAGAATGGAAGTTTTTAATATAAGCTGATACTTTATTAGGCACAAAAAAGAGAGAACGTCTCCGCTCTCTCCTCTGCCATTATTATTGTTCATCAAATTGGTATAATGGTGTACTTAAATAACGTTCCCCGTTCGAAGGAAGAATTGCTAATACTTTTTTTCCTTTTCCGAGCTTGCGTGCTACTTCCAGTGCCGCATAAACAGCTGCCCCCGAAGAAACCCCACCCAGAATTCCTTCTTCACGTGCCACTTTACGCGCAGTTTCATAGGCATCTTCGTTTGAGACTTGAATGATAGAATCGTAAATTTCAGTGTTCAATACTTCAGGTACAAAACCGGCACCAATTCCTTGGATTTTATGAGGTCCTGGTTGACCACCCGATAAAACAGCTGAATCTTTTGGCTCAACCGCTACAATTTCAATGCCTGGGAAATTCTTTTTCAGCACTTCACCAGCACCTGTAATCGTTCCGCCAGTTCCAATACCAGAAACGAAAGCATCCAGTTGATCCATAGCTTCTACAATTTCCGGTCCTGTTGTTAAACGATGCACTTCCGGGTTTGCAAAGTTATTGAATTGTTGTGGCATAAACCAACCATTTTCTTCAGCCAGTTCAGTTGCTTTCGCAATAGCACCCTTCATTCCGTCCGGTCCTGGAGTCAGCACTAAATCTGCACCGTAAGCACGCAATAAATTGCGTCGTTCCAAACTCATGGTTTCAGGCATTACAAGGACGGACTTGTAGCCTTTTGCCGCCGCAATCATCGCTAGCCCGATTCCTGTGTTTCCGCTTGTCGGTTCGATAATGGTGTCACCTTGTTTTAATTTCCCATCACGCTCAGCCGCTTCTACCATTGAAAGAGCAATGCGATCTTTCACACTACTGCTTGGATTGAAGAATTCTAACTTCAAATAGACTTCTGCATCTTCAGGTCCTGTTAAACGATTTAATTTCACAATCGGGGTTTTCCCCACTAAATCAGCTACTGAATTTCCCACACGTGTCATTTCCTCACTCCTAATCCCTAGTAACTCAATTGGTTTTCGTTTCCTTAATTCTACCAATTCTTCTGACATTTCGCAAACAAAAAGCAGCCCCCTGAACGAATCAGAAAACTGCTTAAGTATATGTTATTCACCATAAAACCATTCGGTGTCAAATTCTTTCCAGAAAGCTTCAGGTGATACAGATTGTGGCAATTGTTCCAAAGCTAGCTCTCTCTTAATCTGATTTTTTACATCATCATATGAAAAAGCTCGCCCTTTTGCGATATCTTGCACATACACAATGCCGTACCTTCCATCGGATAGGGGAACAGGATCACTATATTGCTCTATTTCCAGTTTACTAGCTGCCGTTACAACTGAATAGTCCACATTCTCCTGACCCTCCGAAATAAAGCCAATATCTCCGCCAAGGCTGGCTGAAGATACGTCAACTGAACGTTCACGAGCTAACACGTCAAAGGACGAACCATTTTCAAGTTCTTTTAGCGTCTCCTGTGCATCCGATTCAGACTGCAAAACAATCAAGCTCGTCCGATACGTCGTTGGGATATTATACAGGGACTGATTTTCATCGTAAAAGGTTTGAATTTGTTCGTCTTCAATTACCACATCTTTTGTTAACACTTTATCTAAAATTAATTGCGCTCTCATTTGTTTGCGTTGCATATCGTCATTGAGCGAATGTACTTGTGAATTTGTACTATCCTGAGCAGAACGAATCAAGGCAATTTCCAAATCTACTTCTTTATCCGTTACTTCAATTTCGTATTTCTCCGCTGCCGCTTCCATCACTTTACCATTTACAAGTTCAAGAAGTGTTTCTTTTCCGTACTGTTCTTCCATTGCGACCATCCAGTCTTCACGGGTGATTTTCTCACCACCAACGGATGCAACTTCTTCACCGCCACCAGTTTTTTGATTCGGAATCATCCATGCGATGAACCACAATAAATTACCTAGCAGTAAAAGACCTAATACGATAAGTACTGGTTTTGTTTTCAATCTCCTCTGAGTAGGTCGACCATCCATCGGACGACGATCATTATTATGATTTAATTTCATCGATAAAAGATTCCAGTTCTTCTTTTGAATAGTGATACGTTTCCATACAGAAATGACATTGCGCTTCTGCACTTCCGTCTTCTTCAATCATTTCTCGAATTTCAGCTTCTCCCAAACCCAAAATGGCTGTGCCGAAACGCTCTTTTGAACAGTTACATTCAAATGAAACTGGCATTTGGTCAAGAATTTGGACATTTTCTTTACCTAGTATCTCTTGTAAAAGTTCTTCAGGAGACAACCCTTTTGCGATCAATTTCGAAACGGGCTCCATTGAACTCAATTTTTCTTCGATAATTGTAATGGTCTCATCTTCAATACCAGGCATCAACTGAATAATAAACCCTCCAGCAGCCAGAATGCTGTTATCCGGATTTACTAAAACGCCTAATCCAACAGAAGAAGGTACTTGTTCAGATGCTACAAAGTAATACGTGAAATCTTCACCTAATTCACCTGACACAATTGGAACTGAACCTGTGAAGAAATCACGAAGTCCAAGATCTTTCACAATCGTCAACATACCGTCAGTGCCAACCGCACGACGGACATCAAGTTTTCCATGTTCATTTAAATCAAAGTGAGTTTGCGGATTCGATGCGTATCCACGTACTTCCCCTTTTGAATTGCTATCTACAATAATGGCACCAATCGGGCCTTTACCTTCTACTTTTACCGTAAGTTTATCCTCACCTTTAAGCATGGCACCCATCATGACACCAGCCGTCATTGTACGGCCAAGAGCAGCAGATGCAGTCGGCCATGTTGCGTGGCGTTGTTGCGCCTCCCCTACCGTAACGGTTGTACGCACAGAAAATGCCCGCACTTTGCCATCAAATGCTAATGCTCTTACTAAATAATCACTCATTGTATGTCCTCTTTTCTTATTGGTTACGTTTATATATTAAGTGCAATCCTTTTAATGTTAAATACGGATCAATCGTGTCAATTACTGTTGATTCTGCCGCAATTAAATTCGCCAATCCACCCGTTGCGATAACTGTCGGTTCTTCCATACTTTGTGCTTTAATACGGTTTACGATACCTTCAACTTGACCGACATAGCCATAAACAATACCTGCTTGCATCGCCGAAATCGTATTTTTCCCGACTACATTATCAGGTTGCGTCAATTCAATGCGTGGCAATTTGGATGCTCTTGCGAATAGGGCTTCTGTGGAAATCCCGATGCCAGGTGCAATTGCACCTCCCATATATTCGCCTTTTTCATTTATATAACAATAGGTTGTAGCAGTTCCGAAATCCACAATAATCAGTGGTGGGCCGTACTCATCGATTGCCGCGACTGCGTTAACAATACGATCAGCTCCAACTTCACGAGGATTTTCGTATTTAATATTTAAGCCCGTTTTTACTCCGGGACCTACCACAAGCGGTTTAATGCCAAAGTATTTTTGACACATTCGCTCCAACGAAAACATAATGGGCGGTACAACGGAAGAAATAATGATTCCATGAATTTGGCTAAATTCGATACCTGCATGGTTAAATAACGCCTTCACTTGCATGCCGTATTCGTCTTCCGTTTTGTAACGATCGGTTTCCATGCGCCAATGGTGAATGAGCTGGTCTTTATCATATACACCCAAAACAATATTCGTATTTCCCGTATCTAAAACAAGTATCATTGTTGTACCTCACATATTCCATTAATAAGTTGCTTAAATTTGTGGAACTAAAGTGGTGCTTTCCGCTTTTCATGATCTAGCTACATGCGCCAGTTCGCACCTCCGCTTCAGAAACTTATTCGAAAATGAAATTTTCGATTCGTTTCTTCCACCGTCGGAGTCGAACTAAAGTTGCGCTTTCCGCTTTTCTGTAAGTCATCATACCATAACTCATCGTGCATAAAAAAGCTGATTGACTTCCGCGAAGGGAGGTCAATCAGCTCTAAGTGTTTTCTCTATTATTTACGATCTTCTTTTATGTCACCTGTAGGTTCAACCGTCGGTTCTTCCTTCGGTAAATCAGCAGTTGATGGATCGTTTGGTGCACCCGTAACATCTGGTGTCACTACGTCAACCTTTGTTTCTACATCATCTTTTTTGTCAGCAGCTTCATCTTTTGAAACTTCATGCGGACGAACCGGTAAAGTACCATGTTCTTTCAAGTGTAGAATTTGACCAGCATCAAGCGTTTCCACTTCAAGAAGTGTTTTCGCAATCAGCTCAAGCAAGTCGCGTTTTTCCGTCAAAATTTCTTTTGTGCGGGCGTACTGCTCTTTGATCATACTTTGCATTTCTTGGTCAATTTCGTATGCAATCGCATCTGAATAGTTTTGCTCAGAGTTGAAGTCACGACCTAAGAAGACGTTTCCGCCTTGTGCTTGACCAAACTGCATCGGTCCGAGTTTATCACTCATTCCGTATTCCGTTACCATACTTCTAGCAATGCTTGTTGCACGTTGGAAGTCATTGTGAGCTCCTGTCGACACTTCACCGAAGACAATATCTTCTGCTACACGTCCACCAAGTAGACCTGAAATCTTATCGAGTAACTCAGGCTTTGTCATGAAGTAACGATCTTCTTTTGGCAACATAACGGCATAGCCGCCTGCTTGCCCACGAGGAACGATGGTTACTTTATGAACAATTTCCGCGTCATCCAATGTCAATCCAATGACAACGTGCCCAGCTTCGTGGTAGGCCACAATATTACGTTCTTTTGTAGATATGACTTTACCCGTTTTCGCAGGACCTGCTATAACACGGTCGGTTGCTTCATCGATATCGGACATATCTATTTTTTTCTTATTACGACGAGCAGCAACTAAAGCCGCTTCGTTTAATAGATTTTCTAAATCTGCACCAGAAAACCCTGGTGTACGTTGTGCGATTGATTTTAAATCCACATGTTCATCTAAAGGTTTATTGCGGGCATGTACTTGAAGTACTGCTTCACGACCTTTAACATCCGGGCGACCAACCGTGATTTGACGGTCAAAACGTCCTGGACGAAGAAGAGCTGGATCTAGAATATCCGGGCGGTTCGTTGCAGCGATAATAATAATCCCTTCGTTTGCACCAAAACCATCCATTTCAACAAGTAACTGGTTCAAGGTTTGTTCGCGTTCATCGTGACCGCCACCAAGACCTGCTCCACGTTGACGACCTACTGCATCAATCTCATCAATGAAGATAATACATGGTGCATTTTTCTTTGCATTTTCGAAAAGGTCACGCACACGAGATGCCCCGACCCCAACAAACATTTCCACAAAGTCTGAACCACTGATTGAGAAGAAAGGTACGCCTGCTTCTCCTGCAACTGCACGAGCAAGCAACGTTTTACCAGTACCCGGAGGACCTACAAGAAGAATCCCTTTTGGAATACGCGCGCCGATAACATCAAATTTGCGAGGGTCTTTCAAGAATTCAACCACTTCAACAAGTTCTTGTTTCTCTTCGTCTGCACCTGCTACGTCATTGAAACGTACTTTTTTCTTTTCGTTGTCATATAATTTCGCTTTGCTTTTCCCAAAATTCATCACACGGTTTCCGCCACCCTGAGCTTGGTTCAACAGGAAGAAGAATAGGATGAAGATGATAATGAATGGTATTAAGCCAGTGAAGAATTGCACCCAACCACTTGTTTCAGGTGCTTTCAAGATTTTTACGTCTTCTGTTACTGCGGCATCAGAAATTTTCTTATGAAGAGATTCCATTTCAGGAGGAATATTGGTGACGAATTCTTCGTCTTCTTTATAATCCTTCATCTTGCCTCGTATTTCATAAACCCCTTGGTCCGGCTGCATGGAAAACTCTTTCACTTCTCCACTATCTAACGCTGTTATGAACTCGCCTAAATCGATTTCTTTGGTTGGTTCTTTCCCGCTGTTAAACGTACCAAAAATCCCGATAATCACGAGGAAAATTAATAAATAAAATATGGTGTATCGAAATATTCGATTCATCCCAAGCCTCCTCACAAAATATACAGAAAAACTATTGATAATCTTATCATACGCAGAAAAAAGGGTACAACGATATGCCTTGCTTTTTACATGCCATAATTAAATTCGTGACAGATTTTCGTCCGCTCTTTTAAAATGAGTAAACTTCTTTCTTTAAAACACCAATGTAAGGCAAGTTACGATATTTCTCCATGTAGTCCAATCCGTATCCTACTACAAACGCATCCGGCACTATAAAACCAACGTAATCTGCTTGTAAATCCACTTTACGGCCTGTAGGTTTGTCTAGTAATGTAACCACTTTAATCGATTTAGCTTTACGATATTTGAAAAGATCCACTAAATAGCTAAGAGTCAAACCGCTGTCGATAATATCTTCTAGAATCAATACATCACGGCCTTCAACACTTGTGTTCAAGTCCTTGACGATTTTCACTTCACCTGAGGAAACAGTTGCATTTCCATAACTGGAAACGTCCATGAAATCAATTTCCATGTATATATCCATACGTTTCATTAGGTCCGCCATAAAAGGCATTGCACCTTTTAGCACACCGACTGCAAGTGGAAACTTGTCGCTGTAATCAGCTGTTAATACTTCGCCTAGTTCACGAATTTTTGTTTGTAACTGCTCTTCAGAAATTAACACTTCTTGAATATCTTTTTCTAACATTTTGGGTTCCTCCTCAAGCTTAGTTGCTCTCTTTTTCAATCATAATCTTATGTGTCCAACCATCATGTGGTTGTGTGGTAAAACGTGTACCTAATCGTACCCCTGGTACACCAATAATTTCTTCTTGCTGCGTTATGAGTAATCGAATGTCATCACGGATTTGACGAGGCACCTTCTCGTCTATCAATAGACGTGACAATCGTTTGGGCTCCTTCATTCCTTTTAATAACAATCGATCTCCCGTCAACCTTCCTCTCGAACGAATTGGCAGCTCACTTGGCTCAAGTGTTATATACCATCCGTCCTCAAAACAAAATCCATCATCCCTGTTACATAACTTTATCCGCAAATCCGATCCGACAGAATGCCATTGACCAATGTCAATGGTTGTTGCGGAAGTGGGGGCGGAAGAGTTTGCACCATCAAAAGAAAAAAGCATCGTCGAGTAGTGGCGGTATCCTTTTCTTCCTTTTGGAAGGTGAACCTCACTTGAACCGTCACGTTCGAGACACTGGCTATGGATTTGATCAATAAGTGAATGACTTAACCATAATTTTTCATTAGGGTATAGATAGTTTAATAGTAGTAGAACGACCCTTTTTTGTAAAGCCAGCTCGATGTCTCGGAATCGATTTAAGTCAATCTCCAATGAATGGTGGGAAGAAAAAATGATTATTCCCTCATATTCTTTCACTGCAAACTTTTGCAGTAACTGTTCATCCTGTTGCTGTTGCAGTGTCCAATGTGAGATAGCCATAGCCACATTTGGGTTTTCTTCTTGAACCAGCGGCATAATATGATGGCGGAACCGATTACGCGTGTATGTATCCTTTTGGTTGCTTGAATCCTCACGATATGTATACTGCTGTATGTTCAAATACTGTTCGATTTGCTGTCGAGTAACGAATAACAGTGGTCGAATCAACTCACCAGTCCCGAAACTTCTTTTGGCGTACATCCCATTTGCTCGAGTACCCCTCGTCAACCCCATGAATACAGATTCCACTTGATCGTCAGCATGATGTGCTACTGCGAGTTTGTTATATTTTTTTTCTTTCATTGTTTGTTCAAAAAAGTGATAACGTTCACGACGGCATACATCTTGCAAGTTCCCATTTTCACTTTGCAAAATCTCTTGTATATCCAAGGTTTTGGTATAGAAAGGGATAATTAATTTTTGGCATAACGTTTCTACAAAACGTTCATCTGCGTCGGACTCTTCATCTCTCAGACCATGGTTTGCATGTATACAGCCAATGTCAATTCCCAAATTTTCTTTTTGCTGATGTAAAAAAGTGAGGAGCGCAACTGAATCTGCGCCCCCGGAACATGCGACAAGAAGTCGATCCCCTCCGCTTATCAATTGATGTTTCTGATTATACGTCAATATCTCATACCGAAAATCCAACTTCTTGTCACCTCCTTGCTTTTATTCTATTTTATCATTCTTTCCCGGGAAATATTTCGATAAGACGGTGAAAATAATGACCATTCTGGAACAGAGTGCTTCACTTTCACAACAATTAATGTTCGATCATCTTCTGCGGCGGGATATTTGCGACTGAATTCGGCAGCTAATAAATCAGCAAGTGAACCAGTAGGTGTTGATTCATATTTTCTCATCAATCGAATCAGTTCATTTTCTTGTTCTTCCAAAGAGTATTCTGGGGAGAACATGCCGTCTGACAGCATGACTAGAATATCTCCATCTTTTACAATACGTTCTTCCGCATCAACGGACATGGTTGGTAGGAACCCAATCGGTACACTTTGACTATCGATTTTCACACAGTCTTTCCCTCTCAGCAAATACGTAGACATGCTACCTGCTTTAAATGACCAAAGTTTTCCTTGTTGTAAATCAAGTAACGCTAAGTCAACCGTAGCATATAAGTCAGAATGGTGCTTAAGAGACATGACATAATGTAGTGTATGCATCGCTGTTTCAGGGTTCATTTGATGTTGCAAGCATTCACGCAACAAACGAATGACTTTTCTACTTTCGTGGTAAGCTTCCATGTCCTGCCCCATCCCATCCGATAATACGAATGCAACTAGCCCGCTATGCAAAGGAATGACACTATGAGCATCACCTGAGTAAACCGTATTCTGGAAAGACCTTGTAAACACCCCATAATCATATGTGAATCTAACTGCGGATTGGAATGTAATTTGAATATGAGCAAATGGATCTTGTATTTCAGTTGTACGACTAATTTCAAAAGGTTCATCATATAATTCATGAAGAATAGGAATGATCAATCGTTCTCCGACCATTTGATTCGTTTCCCATTCCGCTTGTTTCACCGGTAAACAACATACAATTTTCCTTGCTCCCGGTTCTTCAGACAGCATATCAATTTGAAAATGTGCAATTTTCGCGTCATCCAGACGTTTAGAAATCTTTTCTTCTTCTGATTCATGGTTTGCTTCATTTAGCTGAAGATCTGCCATCAGTTCGCTCACATGATTACTCATGTCACGTAGTTGATAGGCAAGCATTTTCTTACCATGAGCGTAGTGTCCAGCTAATTTATTGTTTGCGTATTCTTCTTCAAGTGCATCAATCAATCCACTTGAACGTACACATTTTTCTTGAATGCGATCATTTAAACGATAACGAACGCCGGATTTTGTTTGTCCACGCATCTCTTTCCATTCATCCACAATTGGGTACATGCCTTGATTTTCCGCACCCCAACATTTGTCTTTTCGGAAGCAAGACCCACAAACCGAGTAATCGGGTGTTTGGGTGGTCGACGCGATTTCTTTTTGAGTTGGGAAACGGTCGTTCACAAGTTGGGTGATGAACTCAACGAACTGTTGGAAATCATAAAGTTGTGTATTTACTTTGTCTGTCAACCATTGTTGTCTTTTAAAAAGCACGGAAGAAGGTTTCGGGAACAACTGATTTTGAGCATAGCTTATCCAAGAAGACGGCATGATGAAAAAAATCATCATTGCGAGAGCCAGTGAAGCAAAATAGACTTTATCAAGTGGTAGTGACGTGTCATATACGGTGAAGAAAAGAGCCGCGCCAATCGATCCGATGGCCATCCATAGGCGACCTTTATTTTGAAATAGTCCTGCGCACAATCCGGATAAGGCGTAAACGGCAATCATGCCGCTAAAAGATAATTGAGACAAACTCAGGATTGTTCCCATGATTGTGGCGACAGCAGTCCCTACGAATACCCCTCCCACGCTGACCGCCCCGAACAACATAACATGAACGAGAACAAGTGGAATGGAAATGAGCCCAAACAATAATCCACCCATTCCCGTTAGCATTAAAGCGCTTACCATTACAGCTGCCCCTATGCGTTCAAACGTCCACTTTGCAGTTGTTAAAGCGTGCATCGGGACAAACAATTGGAATAAAAAGACCGTCATGATTGCGGACAAAATGCTTTCATATAAAACGAGTAAGGAGACGGATAGTGGGATTTCTCCCCCGTACGATACCCATTGCCATCCAACCTGGACAAGCAATATCACCATAGCTACCTGGAACGGAATCAACTTTTTGTTCTTAACAACTTGACTCACCGCTTGGTAGCCACCAACTTGCAGGACGTGGAGGACGGTCTGCCCGATTCCGAGCGTCAAGCTCCCACTGAGGCCCCCAATCCAAACAAACGGTAAATAACGTGGGTACCGCCTTGCCACAATGGCCCAAATGGGTAGAAAAAATGGAACAGCCGCTTCAAACAAAACCGCTTTCGATAAGAAGAACGCAAAAAATAAAATAAGTACGGATAATGTGATTTTCAATTTTTTCTTTTTTACGACTTGCACCCAACGACTCCAAACAGGCATTTTCTTCACACCATCAGTTGTCCACGATTTCATGAAACCAATCCCTTCCCATACGATGTTTTTCATTATAGGAGAAGGTTTGTTTGAAGTTTGTCTATTCATGACAGCCCTCATAAAAAACATTTCGACGAAATATCAGAAGAAACGTGATATATTTTCAAAAGACTGCTTGACACACCCTATCTTCGCTTGTATTATTAAAAATGTTCTTTAACAAAGGCGGCCTAGCTCAGCTGGCTAGAGCGTACGGTTCATACCCGTGAGGTCGGGGGTTCGATCCCCTCGGCCGCCATACTGATGTACGCATCCTAAGTTCGCCGCGTCCTGCGGCAACGGATGCATGATCCACATCCTGTGGACCCAAGCGTAAAGTGCCACTCTAGCCCGACACCGGCGCTGGAAGCTAGACATTGAACGTAGCACTTTCCACCAAGGCCCCTTGGTCAAGCGGTTAAGACACCGCCCTTTCACGGCGGTAACACGGGTTCGAATCCCGTAGGGGTCATCCCAAAAACCCACAAGAGACATTGTTCTCTTGTGGGTTTTTTCTTGCGTTTTTTAAATGTAAGATGAATTATCCAAAATTCAATCTTCAACTACCGCGAACTTGCTCAATTTGTCGTTTATGATGCTCATCATGTTGAGAAAAATCGGTAAAATAGCTTGTAATCGACAAAGCGTGATCTCCGATGTGGAATCCTTTATCCCATTCAATCTCATCTAGTTCTTCAAGTTTTTGCGTGATGCGCTGACGTTCATTTTTCGCATACGTAACGGTTTCTTCAAATGTTTGTTCAGCAGCACGTGCTGCAGCTTTTGCATTAAACTCATCGAACGCAGGGAAATTTTCAAGTTTCGCACCTTCTTTCATGACAGGGAGTCGTTCTTCAAATGTAAAACGATCCCATTCAGCTAAGTGCATGACAATTTCATTGGGCGACCATTTGCCTGGAGCATACGGACTCATTGCCTCTTCCTTATTCATCGCTTGCAATGAATCCAACCAGGTTTGATAATTTTTATGAGTCTCCAGAATTTGTTGTTTCTTCATACCCCTCACTCCTTTCTATATAAATTTCGCTAAATCTCGTTAGGAATCCTTTTTTAAAACACAAAAAAACATCCCTGTATGACAACAGGGATGCTATACAAAACACTTTTTCTACGATTAAAACAGCCAGCAAATTATCCTCGTTTTGCGCCGCGACCGCCACGCTTCGATTCAGTTGCACGTTTTAAAGTGGACAAACGATCTTCACTATCTTTTAAGAAACGTGCCATTTTTTGCTCAAAATTCTCTTTAAACGGACGATCTCGATCGTTTTGACGATTATTTTGGCGTGGACGTTGAGGACGTTCTGGTCGCTCAGGTTGTGGCTTGGCTTTACGAATTGATAAGCCGATTTTGCCGTCAGCTTCCACATTCATCACTTTTACTTCAACCATATCTCCAACTTTCAAATGCTCGTTGATATCTTTCACATAGTTGTCAGCGACTTCACTGATATGAACAAGACCTGTTGAGCCACCTGGTAGTTCGACGAATGCGCCGAAATTTGTGATTCCTGTTACTTTACCTTGTACCTTGCTGCCTACTTCAATTGACATAAAAAAAATGCTCCTCCTTAAAAATTAAGCCGGCTTCTTTGAAGCCTTGTAATCGTAATAGCGGACCTAAAAATACAGGTCTCCATTCTTAATTATAGCCAACAAAAAAAGAGTGTCAATAAGACTACTCTTTTGAATCATTGTTTTTGTCTTCATTTTCTTCTTTTTCAGGGATTGCAAAAATGATYTCTCCCTCGTCAGATAGGAAGTATTCTTTTCTGGCAAGCTTCGCAATGTATTCATCATCATTTAATTTGAGAATTTGAGAATTCAACAAATCTTGTTGATCTTTCACTTCTTCCAAAGCTTGTAGCGCTTGTTCTTTTCTATCTTCCTTGGCAGCCAGAACACGAGATTGATTTACCATTGTATAAGTCAACCATCCCATCACCACAACTACAAGGACTGCAAATGCAGCCAAGCGTCTAAACAAACGGACTTTATGTGCTTTCTGGCGTTTTTCGTGGCGTTCAACCGAGCGGACATAATCTTTGTTGATGGAAGCAATATTACGTTTTTCTTCGTTACCATGATTATTCATACTCAAGTTGTTCACTCCTCGTCAGCCATAATTTGTCAACTGTTTTGTAGTTGCAATTATAACCGATAACAAGTGATAACTCAAGATTTTTCAGGGATTTTTAAAGGGGATTTTTGTATTAATTTTAAAATTTTTGTTATTAATTTAATAATAGGTCGTATAGGAATCATACATATTTTAACAAAAAGGAGGACAATTGAGCGAATAATCCTGATGATCAGTTGAATAACCCACCAGATCGGATACACGATTAAACGCATAAACACATGTCTTACGAATAGCAACGGCCTACGAAACCATAACTCATAGAGAATTATTCCGACGAGTTGAGCACACGGGTCGTATATTCGCCAAGTCCCATCTCTTAACTGAAATAATAAATAAAAGCTTGCAATTCCTAATCCCAACCATAAAAAAATTTCAATTATTTTATGGTAACGTCTTAATAGAGCACGTGGACGGAGAGCTTGGCAACTGTCACGAAAACTTTCAACTAAAAAACCTGTGGCCACGCCACTAACAATCATGGCCAACAGGCTTAAAAATTGATAAGAGATCGTCATCCAAACAATTTATGCAAGAAATTACGGCTTTGTTCACGTTCTTCTTCATCATATTGGAACGTGCGCACGTGACCTTCAAGTGTCAGCAACCCCTTGTCCACATCTAAATGAACAATGCGTAACTCTTCGCCTCTAATACTTAAATGACCTTGCGATGTACGTACAGCGAATTCTTCTTGGTCAAATCGCTCAATGGATTTGACAGATGTTAAGTCCATGCGTTTGCGGTTTCGCAAACTAACTACGTGATCTCCTGATGGAATCGTGATGGATGCATGTTCGGCTTGATATTGCATAAAATTCCTCCTTTACTTGTCCAGTCCATTTACTATATGCAGGCAAACAAAAAAGCATGACCAGATTTGGCCATGCTCTTTATTTAATCTTCATCATCTATAAATTCAGGGTCGACTTTCTCCAGTCGCTCTTCTTTTAAGATGCTATACATCATCGTGGATTCTTCTTTTTTAACTGCATCTTTTAGCATTTCGATGCGAGCCGTCACAACTTTCTGCCCGAAACGGATGGCTAATTCATCGCCTACCTTCACAACGGAGCTGGCTTTACTTACTTTGCCATTAATCGTGATGCGGCCTTGATCAGCGACTTCTTTTGCAAGTGTACGTCGTTTAATCAGTCGTGATACTTTTAAAAATTTATCTAATCTCATGTCATTCATCCCCTTTTGCTTGTTTAGCCTGTTGCCAAAATTCTTCGAGTTCATCCAACGTGTATGCGCCGAATTCACCCTTGCCCTTCGTCACACTGTCTTCGACGTAGTGAAAACGGGTTTTGAATTTTCGATTCGCATGCATCATTGCTTCTTCAGGCGAAAGCCCGTAAAAGCGCGCTACATTGACAATCGTAAATAGCACATCGCCCAACTCATCCAGCTGTGATGTTGCTGAACCATTTAAAATTTCATGTCTGAATTCTTCCCATTCCTCTTCAAATTTCAACCAGGCACCCTCTGCTTCCGGCCAGTCAAACCCTACTTTCGCGGCGGCTTTTTGGAAATTGTACGAAGTTAAAAGTGAAGATTCCGAGCGCTCTTGTCCATACAGAATTCGGGTTTTGTCGTTGCCTTTTTCTGCTGACTTCAGTTGTTGCCAATTGCGCAACACGTCCTCTGAATTTTCTACTTCCACATCGCCAAAAACATGCGGATGTCTACGAATCATTTTCGAAGATACGCTTTCAAGAACATCTTCCAAACTGAAATATCCTTCATCTTCTCCGATTTGAGCATGTAAAAACACTTGCAGCAACACGTCTCCGAGTTCTTCAATCATTCCATCGTCATCCTGATCGTTTACAGCTTGTAAAAATTCATGTACTTCTTCTATTAAATATTTCTTTAACGTTTCATGTGTTTGTTCACGGTCCCACGGACAACCATCTGGTGCACGCAGCTTCGCAATAATTTCTCTAAATGTGGACCACTCTTTCAAGCGTTCTTCACGGTTATTAGCAGGTGGGACATAAACGGTCGTCAAATTGTTCAATTCAGCAGCACGGTCCAGCTCATACAAAGGTACGGTGCGGAGTACTTCTCCACTTGAGCCAGCTGCTGTGACGATGGTAACCGGGTAGTCTTCCGGATATTTTTCCATTAACGTCAACTTTACCTCGGATGCACTGTAGGCATCATATACTTGTGCAATCAATACATGTTGGGACATCTGGACATCATCCCGTTTGAACATTGTTCCATCAAGTAATTGAAAACCTTCAATAGGATCAATACGCAGAGCATTGAAAATTGGGTCCAGGAAACTTTGTCCGCCCACAATTTCAAGTTGAATACGCCCCTCTTTTTCTGCATCCACCAACCATTGAACAGTCTGTTCAGCCACTAATGGATGACCCGGAACAGCATAAAACAACGGACCGGATTGAGATAGTGTAATTAGCGTTTCGACAATCTCTTTATATACCGCTTCAAATGCATCATGTTTTTCATAAACTGCATCAAAGCTTTCGTATGAAATGCCTTCATCCTTTAATTCTTGTAATACGGGATGTTCAGCTGTTCGCACATACAGTCGTTGTGCTTTCAGCAATGTTTTATATACACCTAACGGCAATTGTTCCAAGTCCCCTGCCCCAAGACCAAGCACTGTAATTGTATTCATAAGAATCACCACTTTCTTTTTTTACCGTAAAGCCACAATTGAATCATGGCCATTCTTCGTCCGAGTGGTAATAAGAACCATTCCTTCTCGGCAATTATTCGACTTTTGGCGATGTAAAGCAAAAATACAGTTGCACCTAAACCCACGCTTGTGAGGGCCGTCAACATCGCGGCGAAGCGACTGGAAAGTCCATCAAATAACCAACCATCGGCTACATACATCCATGTTAATACGCTACAAATCATTAATAATGAAGCGACACTTAAATGACCATAAAATCTGGTATTCGCAAAACGAATCTTCCAAATTGAATAGACATAGACATATAAACTGATTGCAATGAAGGCGAAGCCAACATTACTGGCAATTGCAGCTCCCATAATTCCCATCTTAGGCAACAACCAAGCATTACACAACCACTTCAATACGAGTCCCACAATCAGCAAAAATGCAGGAAGGACCACTTTCCCCAACCCTTGCAATAAAGAAGTCATCGTTAAAATTAATGAAAGCCAAAAGATTTGGATGCAAAATACCATCAATGTGGCGGATAAATCTCTTGTTTCAAACAACATTTCATTAACTGGCGGTAACACTAGAATTAGTCCCAGTGTGGCTGCGGTTCCAAATAAAAGAGCAATTCGAAACGTTAATTGCGCATATGGAATCGCATTTCGTCCTGTCTTCTTTTGCGTTGTGTGAGCAATCAACGGAACGATGGAAAGTGACAAGGTTGAAGCGATGAGAATGCCCATTTGGACGAGGGGCAATCCTCTGTCATACGTGCCTTTCGTTTCCATTGCAGTTATTCGGTCCATCCCTGTTTCCGTCAAACTACTGAAGATTGTAAAAGAGTCTACCATTTGAAAAAAAAGTAAAATAAGCGAGCTCATGCTGACACTTAAACTAATAATGGTCAAATCCTTGATAATGGGTCCAACTTTAACGTGCTTATGAAATCTCATTCCTACTTCATGTTTGGTTTTTTTACGAACAAATAATAAAAGCAACACAATGCCTGCAATCTCACCAACGATAGCACCTAACAAAGCAGTGCTTCCGGCAACATACAAAGACGCGCCTGTTTTCACCACAATAAATGTTCCCACTAAAATAACCGTCACCCGAACCGTTTGCTCCACTACTTGTCCATAAGCGACTGGCTCCATTCGACCTTCCGCTTGAAAAGATCCTTTCAACAAAGCCAACACTGGCATCAATAATACGACAAAAGAGCCAGTACGTAGTAATTGCGCAAGTTCCCCATCCCCCATCCAACGAGCCAGCACATCGGCTCCCGAGAACAACAAGGAAAAACTGATGATTGATATTACGCTTAAATAAATAAAAGCAGTTCGTAAAATGGTTACTCGTTGATAAGATTCTGGTTGGTCATGTGCATCGGCCAATAGTTTTGAAATGGCTACCGCAAAGCCATACGATGTCCAAACGGTTAGCACTCCAATGAATGGATAGACTTGCTGGTATATGTAAAACCCTTGATCTCCCACAATGTTTTGAAAAGGGATTCTGTAGACTGCGCTTAGCGCTTTGACGATTAAGGCGGCAATGGTTAATAAAACTGTGCCTTTCATAAATTTTTGCATCGTCCATTCATTGTTCATAGTTGTTCCTCATTCCAATCACCAGTGGCTCGTTCCATGCACGGAATTCCGCGCTTTTGATGAGTATATTATAACACGAAAAAAACGTCTTCTTATTTGATTAAGAAGACGCTTTTCGCTTTTCAGTTCCAGTTCAAGTTCCGATACCACTTCACGTAACAGTGTCTAGTTACGTACGCCAGTCCGCGGGCCCTTTGGGGTCAGAAAGGCGATTCATTCGCCTTTCATCCTTCCAGCGCCGGCGTCGGTCTACCACGGCGTACTTCACTTTTCAGTGTCTAGTTACGTACGCCAGACCGCACCTAAGCTTCAGGCTCTCCTGCGAAAACAAGTTTTCGAGTCGATCCTTCCAGCGCCAGCGTCGGTCTACCACGGCGCACTTCACTTTTCAGTGTTCCATTTGTTTGGCTAGGAAATGGGCTGCTGTTTCTACTGCTTTGATTTCGGCTTCACCGATGAAGTGGACTTTTGAGAGTAAGTAGACCGCGCCGATTGGATCACCACTAGCAATGATTGGTGCTACACAATACGATTTGACTTGTTCTACTTGTCCCGGAATCCATTCTACCGATTTTTCGATTTTTTCCGTAACGATGGTTCGCATTTGTAGAATGTCTTCTGCTTGAGAAGACAGTCGACGGTTCAAATAATCTTTTTTTGATACACCTGCTACTGCAATCATTTCGTCACGGTCGCTAATCAAAGCGGGAGTGCCAAGTGTCGCATAAAGCGTTTCAGCATACTCCTGAGCAAAATCACCGAGTTCATTAATTGGGGAATACTTTTTTAAAATGACTTCGCCGTCGCGGTCCGTAAATATTTCGAGTGGATCTCCTTCACGGATGCGAAGCGTTCTTCTAATTTCCTTCGGAATGACGACACGGCCTAGGTCATCAATTCGTCTGACGATACCTGTAGCTTTCATCTTTGTTGCCTCACTTTCGACAGAATTCAAATTTCTTTGATTTCTATCTCAGTATGCGTCATGTTTGGATAAAATATGCAAGCGTCTCCATTACTCCCCAACAAAGGAATTCACTTCTTTTCGAGCTTCAGGCAAATGCTTCATCATGGCTTCCAAAACATCGAATGGATGATGTTTTGCAGTTTTCTTTTCATCAATTGTTACAAGTAATTGTTGTTGGTTATTCATTTGGAAACCAACCGCTCGCCCATAGTCCATTGAAGATTCCACTAACATGGCACCATTCGTATTTTGTGTGCCTTTTTTCGATAATTTTATGACCAATTGTTTTTGTTGTTCTTTAATCGATTCAACACCTGAAATTTTTGCCCAAACTTTAATACGGGCGATTCGCATTAAGCGTTCTGCTTCAATCGGCATATTTCCAAAACGGTCAATTAATTCATCCACTAAATCTTCGTAGTCTTTCTCACTATCAACAGCTTTAATGCGTTTATACATCTGAATTTTTTGGAATCCGTCAGGAATGTAAGCATCTGGCAAATAGGCATCAAACGGCAAGGAAATCTCGACATCAAGCACTTCTTCCTGTTTCACGCCGGTTTGTTTCTCTTCGATTGCTTCTTGTAACATTTGTGCGTATAAATCAAATCCAACCGAATCAATAAAGCCATGTTGCTGTGAACCAAGTAGATTCCCCGCTCCGCGAATCGATAAATCACGCATGGCAATTTTAAATCCTGAACCGAGCTCGGTAAATTCTTTAATAGCTTGCAATCGTTTTTCAGCGACATCTGTCAGCACTTTATCCCGTTGGTACATGAAGTACGCATAAGCCACACGGTTTGAACGGCCGACACGACCTCTTAGTTGATACAGTTGAGAGAGTCCCATGCGATCTGCATTTTGCACTATAAGTGTATTAACATTAGGGATATCAATCCCTGTTTCAATAATCGTTGTAGTAACGAGTACATCGTAATCGCCCTCCAAAAATGCCAGAATGACGGACTCTAACTCTCTTTCAGTCATTTGCCCATGTGCAAAGCCAACACGTGCTTCAGGCACAAGCATTTGGATTTCCTCCACTTTGCGTGCCATATCTTCTACACGATTGTATAGATAAAACGCTTGGCCTCCTCGCGCCATTTCACGTTCTATGGCTTCTCGCACTAATGCACCGTTCTGTTCCATTACATATGTCTGCACCGGGAAACGATTGGCTGGTGGCGTTTCGATTACCGATAAATCACGTACACCTATCATCGACATATGTAGTGTCCTTGGAATTGGAGTCGCTGTTAACGTCAAGACATCTACATTCGTTTTCAATTGCTTGATTTTTTCTTTATGTGTCACACCAAAGCGTTGTTCTTCATCGACAATAAGCAATCCTAAATCGTGATACACAATGTCTTTTGATAATAAACGATGTGTGCCCACGACTACATCGATTGTGCCTGCTTTTAATCCTTTTGTAGTTTCGGTTTGTTGCTTTTTCGAACGGAATCGACTCAACAAACCAACTTCCACAGGGAAATCGGCAAATCGCTCTTTCATTGTTTCGTAATGCTGTTGTGCCAAGATGGTCGTCGGTACAAGGAAGGCCACTTGTTTACTGTCCTGCACAGCTTTAAAAGCGGCACGAATTGCCACTTCCGTCTTGCCGTACCCAACATCCCCACAAATCAAGCGGTCCATTGGTCGTTCTTTTTCCATATCACGTTTAACTTCTTCAATGGAGCGCAATTGATCGTCTGTTTCTTCATATGGAAAAGCCGTTTCAAAAGCTTGCTGCATATCTTGATCAGGCTCAAAAGCATGCCCTTTTTCAGATTCGCGTTTGGCATATAGTTTTATTAAGTCGTCCGCAATATCTTGTACTGCTGCCGAGACTTTAGTTTTTGTTTTCTTCCAGTCTGCGCCACCTAACTTATGGAGCTTAGGCTCTCTCTCTTCCGAAGCGACATATTTTTGAATTTGATCGATTTGATCGACCGGTACAAACAATTTATCTTCCGCACGGTAGCGAATGTGCAAATAGTCTTTGTGAATGCCATTGATTTCAAGCGTTTCAATGCCTATATATTTCCCAATCCCGTGGTGAATATGAACAATATGATCACCAGGTTTGATTTCGGAGTAACTTTTGATTCGTTCAGCATTCGTCATTTTTTGTGGACGTGATTTCTTTTTAGGTCGCTGTTTAAATAGTTCCTCGTCCGTCATTAAGGCAATTCGTTGGAGTGGCAATTCAAAACCACTCGAAATTTCTCCATCGATAATATATATCCCTGGTTGATCTGGTGCTTCTTGTTTCGTAAGGACATGACTGTCCATCCCGTAATCTTCCAAAACGTCTTTTACTTTTTTCTGACGTTCATTTCCTTCAGCCAAGACAAAAATAAAGAACTTGCCGGCTTCAAACCGTTCCATTTCGTTTTTTAGGACACTCATTTGCCCATGGAAATGTTGCATTGGTTTACAAGAAAACGCAATCGATTTCTTTAATGAAATACCCGAGAAAGTACGAGCAAACAAAGAAAAATAAATTTTCTTCTGATCCAACATCCCAAGAATTTCTTTAAAACTGAACGAAAGCTTTACATCATGAACCGTCTTGCCTTCTTCAAGCAATGAAACATACCAATCTTTCTCTTCACGTTCCAATGAATCCGTTGTCTCTTGTATACGGCCGAGCTCATCAAATAACACCAAACCGTCTTGAGCAAAATAATCGCCCAGGAAAGTAGGGTGGTCTTCGAGAATGGATACATACTTCGTCATTTGTTCTGGAATATCGCCTTGTCTCAGCAATTCGATGTCATGATTGATATGTTGAAGCAGAAGTTCTTTCGTTTCGGGCTTCTTCAATTTTTTTAAACTACCAGCCAATGATTCTTCTAATTTCTCAGCCAGAATCATAAGTTGTTGTCGCGTCCACACAAATTCCGTTGCTGGCAGGATACAGACTTCTTTCAGCTTTTCAATGGAACGCTGATCTTCCGCAGAAAACGTGCGTATTGAATCCACTTCAGTATCGAAAAATTCAAGACGTACTGGATGTTGCAAGTAAATCGGATAAATATCCAAAATACCTCCACGCAAAGCAAACTCTCCCGGCGCGGTAACCATTGCTTGTCTGGAGTAACCCATCGCCACTAACTGATCCAGCCATTCGTCCATTTTCACTTCTTGTCCGATAGCTGTTTCTAGGCGACTCGCTCTCCATTGAGCTAAATTTGGCATATGGCGACGAAGACCTGCAATTGGTGTGATGACAACTCCTCGTTTTTGGGACAGCATGAAATCAAGCGTTTCAATACGCTCTGCACGAAGCTCTGGACTCGATACAGACAAATCTGCCGCGATTAATTCATCAGCTGGATATAAACGAACTTCATCTTCACCTAGCAGCTTTACCATATCTTCAAACAATCGCTGTGCCTGTAATAGATTCGGGGACACTACTAAAATTGGTCTCTCCGTCTCCTTTGCCATAGAGTGTATAAATAGTGGACGGGCTCCTCCCGTGAGGCCTGTCACAAGCTGCTGATCGACTCCAGTTTGAAGATCTGTCAGCAACGTCTTTATATGATGGTCTTTCATAAATAATTGATGTAATGGTTCCATACGAACCTCCTTATAAGAAAAGCGCAAAGAGCCAATCTAGTCCGACTCCGGTGCTGGAAGTCCGATTCGAAAGCCTGCTTTCGCATGATATTGGGATGGAAGGCTAAATCCGCGACATCGTGTCGCGACGCCTTCATCACCAACATCCTGTTGGCCCAAGCTTAGGTGCGGGCTGGCACTTGGAGCTAGACATGAAAAGATAGAGATGTGTTCTATCACTCTAATAACCAAAAACCAGTGCTATCTAAACAGAAAAAGGCTTTGTGCGCGAGACCCGCGCCAAAGCTTATTCTTATTGTATCCACTTTTGTATAGCATAGTAGTTTGGGTTATCTCGTAGAGATTTTTCACAATGCTCACAAATGCTGGACACTGTTAATGTTCCTTCTTCATCTTGTGTGAAGAACTCTTCTGCAAATTCTTCTCTCATTTGCTTTACTCGACCATGCTGCAGAGCGGATTGGCCTGATAGCTGCCCCATTTCTGTCTTGCAGTGCCGACACTTTACATGAATTGCCATAGTACGGACCGGCCTCCTTTTTCAAAGTATAGACCGGTCGAACTCAATTTATTCCTTATGCACCATTAAAACGATTCATCACTTCAAGAAAAGGTGAAGATAACCAATCTTCGCAGGCATCTGCACTTTTTTTCAATGCTTCATCCATCAAAGGTTTTTCCTCTGATGTAAACCTTGATAAAACATAGTCAGGTACCTTCATGCCTGCAGGTGGGCGATCTACGCCTACTCGGATGCGATTGAAGTTTTGTGTACCTAAATGATGTATCAACGATTTAATGCCATTATGCCCGCCTGCACTGCCTTTTTGACGAAGTCTCAGTTTACCTACCGACAGATCCAGGTCATCATAAATGACCACAATATCTTCTTCTGCTATTTCGTAGTAATCCATCATCGGGACCACACATTCGCCAGAAAGATTCATATAAGTAAGCGGTTTAACGAGTAAAACTTTTCCTTCAGGTCTATGTACTATAGAGTACATTCCTTTGAACTTCATTTGATTCAATGGAGAATTGTATCGATTTGCCAACTCATCCACCACATCAAAACCAATATTATGCCTTGTGTGTTCATACGGTTTCCCCGGGTTGCCGAGTCCGATAATCATTTTCATAAACGATACGTCCTTTATCTTCTGAATGATTCCCATTTTACCACAAAGCACATAGTTCATAAAAAAATGGGACTGTCCAAAGACAATCCCATTTTGATTATACTGGTTATTCTTTTGTTTCTGCTTTTGGATGGCCTTCAATTTTAGACGCTTCTTCGCTTTCTCCGTCTTCCGCTACAGCTGGTTCATCAGCAGTAGTTTCTAACTCTTCATCCGAACGAGGCGCAGAAACGGATACTAACGTGAAATCATCTTCATTCAAGATATTATATTCAGATTTATCACGAATATCAGCAACTGTTAATGTCTCACCAATTGCAAGACCCGATACATCTACTTCAATTGAATCTGGAATTGCAGAAGGTTTTACTTTAATTGTAACTTCACGATTTGGTTGGCTCAAAACGCCGCCTTCTTTAACGACAGCTGAATCGCCAGTTATGACAATCGTTACGTTAACATCTAATTCATCAGACATATTGATGGCCAAGAAATCAGCATGGACGAACTTACCTTTCAAAACGTCCATTTGGTAGTCACTTAATACTACATTTACTGGTTTACCATCAACGTCTAATTTCATTACACCGTTGCGCCCAACCTCACGAAGTGTTTTTAATAAATCCAATTCGCTAACTGCGATTGAAGAAGATTCTGTTTTATAACCATATACGACTGCAGGCACAAAGCCCTCATCGCGTAATTTCGTTAAATTAGATCGTTTACCTATTTCACGTGATTGTGTTTTTACTGTTGTAGCCATCTATTTTCACTCTCCTGTGTAAGTCATTCTGGTATTATGTTTACCCAACTTACAGAAAATGAAACATTCGACGCATCAATCGAATAAAGTGCTGACAGATTTCTCTTCAAACACACGAACAATTGCTTCAGCTAAAAGATGGGCAACTGACAATTGAATGATTTTTGGAGAATTCTTTTCTTCAGGTAATTCGATTGAGTTCGTGATGACTAACTCTTTAATTACTGAGTTATCGATACGTTCGATTGCTGGACCTGATAATACAGGATGTGTACAGCATGCATATACTTCTTTCGCGCCACTTTCTACTAATGCATTCGCAGCGATTGTAATTGTACCCGCTGTATCAATGATATCGTCGATTAGGATGGCTATTTTGCCTTCCACATTACCAACAATGTTCATTACTTCTGCAACATTAGGACGCGGGCGACGTTTGTCGATGATGGCAATTGGTGCTTTCAATCTATCTGCCATTTTGCGTGCACGTGTAACTCCACCGTGATCAGGAGAAACAATCACGATTTCAGATGGGTCAATGTTTTTCTCTAAGAAGTAGTCAGACAAAATAGGTACCGCGATTAAATGATCGATTAAAATATCGAAGAAACCTTGGATTTGAGGTGCATGCAAATCTAACACGATAGCACGAGTTGCACCAGCAGTTTCAAGAAGGTTTGCCACTAATTTAGCCGTGATTGGTTCACGAGCACGTGCTTTACGGTCTTGGCGGGCATAACCATAGTAAGGAAGAACAACGTTAACTGTGCGTGCTGAAGCACGTTTCACAGCATCTACCATAATTAAAAGCTCCATTAAGTTTTCATTTACAGGAGAAGAAGTTGACTGAATGATGAAGACGTCACAGCCACGAATACTTTCTTCAATGTTTATTTGAACTTCACCATCACTAAAACGGTTTACGGAAATTTTCCCTAGAGATACCCCAACTTCATCCGCCAATTCTTTCGCAAGTGAATGGTTTGAGTTTAATGAAAAGATTTTTAATTTAGTATCTGCATAATGGTAAGCCATGATGTTCCTCCTATTATTTTAAGTTTAGTTTTTTTTGACATATCCTTCTTTGTTTTCTTGACGGGCTCGACCAATTGCCAAAGCTTGTGCTGGCACATTTTTCGTAATGGTCGATCCAGCCGCTACATAAGCGCCTTGACCAATGCTGACAGGAGCAATCAAATTTGAATTACACCCTACGAATGAATCATTCTCAATTGTTGTAACAAATTTATTCTTACCATCATAGTTCACTGTAATCGTACCACAGCCAATATTTACTCGTTCACCAACCTCAGCATCACCAATATAACTTAGGTGTGATACTTTCGATTGGTTACCTAATTTCGTTTTCTTAATTTCTACAAAGTTGCCGATTTTTGCAGCATTGCCAATTTCTGAATCTGGGCGAATGTGTGCAAACGGACCAACAGCCGTATCTTCCCCAATAACACTTTGAGTGACAACGGACGAATGGACAGTTGTACGATGACCGATTCTGCTGTTTGTGATATGACTATTCGGACCAATCAGGCAATCTTCCCCGATTTCACTGACTCCTTCAATTATGACACCAGGTTGCAACACAGTATCTGAACCGATTACCGCATCCGCGCTGATGAATGTATTTGTTGGATTAATAATAGTTACACCGTTGCGCATATGTTTCTCAACGATCCGCTCGCGCATCAATGTTTCAGCTTGCGATAGTGCCACACGATCATTTACGCCTAGAGTCTCTTCAAAATCATCTGTCGCATAAGCAGAAATGATAGAGCCCTGGTTTTTCAATATTTCAATAACATCCGGTAAATAATATTCACCTTGAGAATTATCATTTTTCACAAGTTTTAACGCTGCGAATAAGGATTCATTGTCAAAGCAGTATGTGCCAGAGTTAATTTCTTTCACTTTTTGTTCTTCAGGCGAAGCATCTTTTTGTTCCACGATGCGTTCAACATGTCCTTCTGCATTACGAATAATGCGGCCATAACCTGTAGGATTTTCAGGAATCCCAGTAAGAATCGTTGCTTTCGCAGCCGTTTCGTGATGGTGTGCTAGAAGCGCTTTCATTGTTTCTGGGCGAATCAGCGGAGTATCACCACAAATGACAAGAGTTGTCCCAGATAGATTTCCTAATACCTCACTTGCCTGCAATACTGCATGGGCCGTACCGAGTTGTTGTTCTTGAAGTGCGTACTCACTACGGCTTCCCAGTTGATCCTGTACTTTTTCAGCACCGTGGCCAACGATTGTCACAATTCGTTCGGCTCCAATACCTTGAATGTGATCGATCACATGTTCAACCATCGGTTTGCCACAGACAGGATGTAGTACTTTATATAATTTGGACTTCATACGTGTACCTTGACCAGCAGCTAATACCACTGCATATGTTTGTGCCATCTAGTGAGTCCTCCAATAGGTTCAATTTACTCTTTTGACTATAGCCGAAATAGACCCGTAATTCAAGGAAATCCCGCTTGACAAATTGATGACAAAACCATTATTATTAACCTTTTTTATTTAAAAAATCTAAGAGACACTCTTGATTTTGTACTAAAGCTTGGAGATGCCCACAAAGATAAGCACAAAATCTCTCCCTCGCCAGACTCCGGCCAAGGCACAGACCTTCTCTAATTTTGGGTTTTTTGTCCATTTACTATGTGCAGACTAGCTTTTGAAACTAGACATTAAAAAGGACTTCTCACCCTAAGGTGGAAGTCCTTTCAGCTTTTTGACAAAAGAATAATTAATATAAAAGTATAAAACTTGAGTACTTATTTTTTGCACTCTATCGAAAAAGATTGTGGTCGGCTATTTCTTTCGCTTTCCGCGGACGAAACGCTAGCCTCCTCGGCTCAGCTGTCATGACAGCTGAGCCTGTGGGGTCTAGCTTGTTTCGTTTTTCCGCAGGAGTCTTCAGAAATAGCCAACCACCTTCCAACTTAAATATTTTGCAGA
>NZ_JBFUIO010000024.1:0-34389 GCF_056401835.1 Paenisporosarcina sp. P4_D4
GTTCATACGGTTTGACTTTTAAAGTACGAACAGCTTCTTCTTGCCAATTTTCAAAATTCGCTTTAGGAAAAGTTGCCTGTTTCATTTGTTCGATTGTCATGTGGTCGCTTTCGCTTCCCTCCTTCGAATCTGTTACTCACTCTTAGTCTAACTGAGTTTGGGCCATGATAAAAGCACAAAAAACCCGATGACCGAGAGTTTCGGCATCGGGTAATTTTTTTGTCCAGTTTCAAGCGCAAATTCGCACCTAAGCTTCAGTACCTCATGCGAAAACAGGTTTTCAATTCGGTCCTTCAAGCACCGGTGTCGAACTCGAGTGGCGCTTTACACTTTTCAATTAATAAACTGACGTGTTTTCTTTCGTCATGTTTTCAAGGATTTCTTTTACGCGAGCTAAGAAGCGTCCGCAAACCAAGCCATCCAATACACGGTGATCAAGAGATAAACATAAATTAACCATGTCGCGAGCTGCAATCATTCCGCCATCCATAATTACTGGACGTTTAACGATTGATTCTACTTGTAGAATTGCTGCTTGTGGGTAATTGATGATGCCCATTGATTGAATTGAACCGAATGAACCTGTGTTATTTACTGTGAATGTACCACCTTGCATTTCGTCAGATTTCAATTTACCAGCACGCACTTTGCCTGCCAATTCATTGATTTCACGACCGATACCTTTGATTGTTTTTTCATCAGCATTTTTAATTACCGGTACGAATAAAGCATCTTCCGTCGCAACTGCGATTGAAATGTTGATGTCTTTTTTCTGTACGATTTTGTCGCCAGCCCACATTGAGTTCATCATTGGGAATTCTTTTAAAGCTTGAGAAACAGCTTTTACGAAGAATGCGAAATACGTCACATTGAATCCTTCTTTTTTCTTGAATTCATTTTTGATGGAATCGCGGTATTGAACTAGGTTTGTTACATCTACTTCAATCATTGTCCACGCATGTGGTGCTTCATGTTTACTGCGCAACATGTTGGCAGCGATGGCTTTACGAATTCCTGTAACCGGAATTTCGATATCACCTACAGCTACTGGTACATTGACAGGAGCCGCAGCCGGTTTAGAAGCTTGAGCTGTGTTTTGAGCAGGTACAGCAGTTTCTGCTTTAGGAGCAGCTTGTTCTGCTTTTGCCGTCGGAATATTACCGCTTTCGATAATCGCAAGCAAGTCTTTACGCGTAATACGACCTTCATTACCCGTTCCGTCCACTAGTGATAAGTCGATATCGTTTTCTTGAGCAAGTTTCAGAACCGCAGGTGAATAACGGGCTTTCGCACCTTTTTCACGAACTGGAGTCGGTGCTGCAGCCTTCTTCGATTCAGCAGCAGGCATTTCTGCAGCTGTTGCTTTTTCTGTAGGAGTTTCTTCAGATGTTGATTCTTCTGAAGATGCACCACCTTCTGTTTCGATTGTACAAACAACTGCGCCGACTTCCAAAGTTTGACCTTCAGTAGCGATCAGTTCTTTAATTACACCTGTAAATGAAGAAGGAATTTCAGCTGTTACTTTATCTGTATTCACTTCAGCAAGTGAATCATACTTATTCACTTTGTCACCCGGTTGAACCAACCATTTTTCGATTGTTCCTTCTGTTACGGATTCACCAAGCTGGGGCATTTTAATTTGTTCGATTGCCAATTGTAACTCCTCCTTTCAGGTTAAAATTCCGCAAGTTCACGCATTGCTTTTTCGACTTTATCTGGATTGATCATAAAGAATTTCTCCATTGTCGGTGCATAAGGCATTGCCGGTACATCCGGACCAGCCAAACGTTTAATTGGTGCATCTAGATCAAACAGGCAGTTTTCAGCAATGATTGCTGCAACTTCACCCATGATGCTACCTTCCATATTATCTTCAGTAACAAGAAGAACTTTACCTGTTTTTGAAGCAGCTTCAATAATTGCTTCTTTATCCAATGGATAAATCGTGCGCAAATCAAGAATGTGAGCAGAAATACCATCCTGCTCTAAACGCTCAGCAGCTTGAAGTGCAAAGTGGACAGCAAGACCGTAAGTGATAACAGTGATGTCTTCACCTTCACGTTTGACGTCTGCTTTTCCGATTTCGATTGTGTAATCATCTTCAGGCACTTCACCTTTGATTAAACGGTAAGCGCGTTTGTGCTCGAAGAACATTACTGGATCTTCATCACGGATAGCAGCTTTCAATAATCCTTTAGCATCGTATGGTGTTGAAGGAATAACGATTTTCAAACCTGGTTGGTTAGCAAAAATCGCTTCAACAGATTGTGAATGGTAAAGAGCTCCATGAATTCCCCCACCAAAAGGTGCACGGAAAACGATTGGACAAGACCAGTCATTATTTGAACGGTAACGAATACGGGAAGCTTCAGAAATGATTTGGTTAACAGCTGGCATGATAAAGTCAGCAAATTGCATTTCTGCAATTGGACGCATTCCATACATTGCTGCACCGATTCCAACGCCGGCAATAGCAGATTCTGCTAATGGAGTATCCATTACACGGTGTTCTCCAAATTGATCGTATAAACCTTGAGTAGCTTTGAAAACGCCGCCTTTACGACCTACGTCTTCACCAAGGACGAATACGTTTTCATCACGTTCCATCTCTTCTTTCATTGCGAGTGTAATCGCGTCAATATAAGACATAACTGCCATTATGCGTTCCCCCCGTCTTTTTCAGCATAGACGTATTTTAAAGCATCTTCAGGTGCAGCATAAGGAGCATTTTCTGCATAATCCGTTGCTTCATTTACTTCCTTCATAATACGGTCATTTAGTTCTTTTTCGATTTCTTCAGTCAAAATGTTCAACTCTGTCAAATAGGTTGCGAATTTGCCGATTGGATCAGCAGCTTGCCCTTCAGCAAGGTCTTCCGCTGTACGATATTGACGTTGATCATCATCAGATGAGTGAGCTGTCAAACGATGCGATACTGCTTCGATAAGGCTTGGGCCTTCTCCGTTACGTGCGCGGTCCGCAGCTTCTTTCACTACTTTATAAACTTCTAAAGGATCTGTTCCATCAACAGTGAATCCAGGCATGCCGTAACCAATTGCACGATCAGAAACGTTTTTAGCTGCTACCTGTCTGTCGTAAGGAACTGAAATCGCATATTTATTGTTTTCTACCATTGTGATACATGGTAATTTATGAACGCCTGCAAAGTTCAAGCCTTCGTGGAAGTCCCCTTGGTTTGATGAACCTTCACCAAGTGTTACAAAAGTGACGAAGTCTTTTTGTTGAATTTTACCAGCTAATGCCACACCAACTGCATGTGGAAGTTGTGTAGTAACAGGTGAAGAACCTGTCAAAATACGATTTTTCTTTTGTCCAAAGTGACCAGGCATTTGACGTCCACCTGAGTTTGGATCTTCAGCTTTTGCAAAAGCTGAAAGCATCAAATCACGAGCTGTCATACCAAAGTGTAAAACAACACCCATATCACGGTAGTAAGGAGCGATATAATCTTTCGTGTTATCAAGTGCGAAAGCAGCACCTACTTGTGTTGCTTCCTGACCTTGACAAGAAATAACGAAAGGAATTTTCCCTGCACGGTTCAATAACCACATACGCTCATCCACTCGACGTGCCATAAGCATCGTTTCAAAAATTTTCAGTACGTCATCGTTTGATAACCCTAGTTCTTCATGACGATTTTTCACCATCTGAACATCCCCCTTTTAATCTAATTTTTTTACATGTGAATTGCTTTACCTTCAACAGCCAACGCCGCTTCGCCAATTACTTCTGAAAGTGTAGGATGCGGATGAATTGTACTAGCAACTTCCCACGGTGTTGCATCTAGTACCATTGCCAGACCAGCTTCAGAAATCATATCTGTAACGTGTGGTCCAATCATGTGTACACCTAAAATATCATTCGTTTTCTTATCGGCAATAATTTTCACGAATCCGTCTGATTCACCATAAACAAGCGCTTTACCTATGGCTTTAAATGAGAATTTACCAACTTTCACGTCAAACCCTTGATCTTTAGCTTGCTGTTGTGTAATTCCAACGCTTGCTGCCTCTGGATTTGAGTAGATACAACGTGACACCAAGTTGTAATCAATCGCATGAGTTTTTTGACCAGCAATGTGTTCCACTGCTGTAATACCTTCATGAGAAGCAACATGTGCCAATTGTAATCCTCCGATTACGTCACCAATAGCATAAATATGAGATTCTTTTGTTTGGAATGTGTCTTTAACTTGAATAAATCCTTTTTCAACCACAATATCCGTATTTTCGATTCCGATGCCTTCTACATTTGCTTGACGGCCAACCGAAACCAACATTTTTTCAGCAGTGAAAGTTTTTGTTTCTCCTTTGAATTCGGCAGAAATTGTTACACTTCCTTCAGCTGTTTCCAATGTTTCTGGTAAAACTTTTGCACTTGTCGCAAATGTAATGCCTTTTTTCGCTAATAGCTTCTGCATTTCTTTTGAAATGTCAGCGTCCTCAGTAGGAATAATGCGATCAGCATATTCAACTACTGTTACTTCAACACCAAAATCATTCAACATTGAAGCCCATTCAATCCCAATGACACCGCCACCAACAATCAAAATTGATTTTGGCAATTCGGTCATAGCCAATGCTTCGTCAGAACTCATAACGTGTGTTCCATCGATTGTTAAACCAGGCAATGTACGTGGACGTGATCCAGTTGCGATAATCACATTTTTAGGGATAAGCATTTCATTCTCATCGCCATTGTTCATTTCAACAGAAACCGTTCCACCTGGAGAAGGCGAGAAGATTGATGGTCCCAACATTCTGCCAGTACCTTCATATACATCAATTTTCCCTTTTTTCATTAATCCTTGAACACCTTGATGAAGTTGGGAAACAATGCTTTCTTTACGGGCTTGTACACGGGAGAAATCCAATGAAACTTCTCCAGTATTTACGCCAAAGTCAGCTGCATGATTTTTTGTCGTCGAATATACTTCTGCACTGCGAAGTAGGGCTTTGCTTGGAATACAGCCTTTATGTAGGCAAGTTCCACCTAAGTTACCTTTTTCAACGATTGCTGTTTTAAGTCCTAATTGAGCCGCGCGGATTGCTGCTACATACCCGCCTGTTCCGCCTCCAAGAATAACGATATCGTAATTATGAGCCATAACTTTCGGCCTCCTTTTATTTGAGGTTCGGATATACTTTTGCTTTTTCTTCCCCATTTAATACGCGAATTGCACCTTCAGATAATGCTTGCAATTCGTTCTCTCCGGGTTGGACTACTACATCAGCGATCCAGTTGATTCTTTTTGAAATGGATTCAACAAAATCTTTCCCATATGCTAATCCACCAGTTAATATGATAGCGTCAATTTTACCTTCAAGCACGGCACTAGCTGAGCCAATTTCACGGGCGACTTGATATGCCATTGCCTCGTAAACAAGTTCAGCTTCTTTGTCACCTTTTGCAATGCGTTTTTCAACCGCCACTGCGTCATTGGTTCCAAGATAGCTTACTAATCCGCCTTGACCGACTAATTTCTTCATAATTTCGTGACGGTAGTATTCACCAGAAAAACAAATATCGATTAAGTCGCCTGCAGGAACTGTTCCCGCTCTTTCCGGACTGAATGGACCTTCACCGTGTAAACCATTGTTTACTTCAATTACCCGCCCATTCTCATGAACACCAATTGTAATACCGCCACCCATATGGGTTACAATCAGTCTCATGTCTTCATAGGCTTTGCCGCACTTTTTAGCATATCGTCGTGCAACAGCTTTTTGATTTAATGCATGGAAAATCGATTTTCGTTCGATTAACGAGAATCCTGAAATGCGTGCAATCGGAGCCAACTCATCGACGACCACTGGATCGACAATGTAAGAAGGAATATTTAAACCTGTTGCAATTTCAAATGCTAAAATCCCACCTAAGTTTGAAGCGTGTTGACCTGAAAAACCTTTTTTTAAATCTACTAACATTGCGTCATTTACCGCATAAGTTCCGCCTTCAATTGGACGAAGGAGTCCGCCTCTGCCACAGATAGCTGACAATTTCGAAATGTTGATTCCTTCTTCATCCATTGCTTCTAAAATGGTTTGCTTACGAAATTCGTATTGATCAATGATAGAAGAAAATTTGCCGATTTCCTCAGAAGAGTGTCGGATCGTTTTTTCCATCAATAAAACATCGTTTTCAAAAACACCAATTTTTGTAGATGTGGAACCCGGGTTGATGACAAGAATGCGATATGAATGTTCTTGCACAATGATTCCTCCCAAAAATGTCTTTAAAGATAAGAACAGATACAAACATAAATGAAAGTATCTGTCCTTTTCTTTTCTTTAATCAAGCTCTGTTAACTTTATTATGTCGATTTTTTTAACAACAGAGGGAATTAGCTCCCTTTCCTCGGACGAACTTGCAAGCCCGTTTTTCCGCAGGAAAGAATTAGGTCAAAGCTTTAGTTTGACCTAATTCTTTGCGACGATTCTAGCGCAGAAACAGGAGCACAGGTTTTGTCGCTTATTCCCTCGCTATCTACAAAATCGTTGTCAGAGCAATGTATTATCTTCCGCTTAAAATATGTTTTTCGTTAAGTAGAAAATTGCTGCGTGATTTTCCAACACGAGCGATACGTTCTTCAGCTAAACGGTCAGCTGCAACGTATGTAGGAATTCCTTGTGTACGTGAAATTTCCATTACTTTAGCAATGTTATCATAGACTGTTTCTACTCGTTTCATTGCACGTTCACGGTTGTAGCCATATAGTTCATCAGCAACGTTTATTACGCCACCAGCATTGATTACATAATCAGGTGCATATACGATTCCAAGTTCGTGCAATTGATCGCCATGTTTTGTTTCTTTTAATTGGTTGTTTGCAGCTCCTGCAACAACTTTTGCTTTCAATTGTGGAATTGTTTCGTCGTTAATGATTGCGCCTAGAGCACATGGAGCAAAGATGTCTACATCTTGAGAGTAGATTTCATCCGTGTTCACTGCAGTAGCACCGAACTCTTCTACTACACGATCAACAGCTGCTTTATTGATATCCGTAACAATTAATTTCGCGCCTTCTTCATGTAAGTGACGGCATAAGTTGTATGCAACGTTACCAACACCTTGAACAGCGATGCGTTTGCCTTCAAGTGAATCGCTACCGAAAGCTTCCATTGCAGCAGCTTTCATACCACGGTATACGCCGTAGGCAGTTACTGGAGATGGGTTACCTGAAGAACCAAATGCAGGTGAGATACCTGTTACATAGTTTGTTTCTTCATGGATTAAGTCCATATCAGCTACAGTTGTACCAACATCTTCAGCTGTAATGTAACGACCGTTTAAGCCTTGGATGAAACGACCGAACGCACGGAACATTTCTTCGTTTTTATCTTTTAATGGATCGCCAATAATAACCGTTTTACCACCACCAAGGTTTAAACCGGCAGCAGCATTTTTGTAAGTCATTCCTTTAGCCAGACGAAGTGCATCTTCAATTGCAGCTTCTTCAGAAGCGTAAGTCCACATGCGTGTACCACCCAATGCTGGTCCTAAAGTTGTATCATGAATCGCGATGATTGCTTTTAAGCCTGATGTTTTATCTTGGCAGAACACCAATTGTTCGTAATCATAAGTCTCCATATATTTAAAAATTTCCATTTTAAATTCCTCCTTTGATTTGGTGGTTCATTAATTCTTAGATGAGCAAATTGCTAATGCTAAAGAGTTTAATTTACTTTCTGCGCTGTCTGAACGAGAAGTTAGGACAATAGGTGCTTTAGCCCCTACAATCACTGCCCCTACTTTTGCATGTGCAAAGTAAACAAGTGATTTGTATAAAATATTGCCTGATTCTATATTCGGTACAAGCAAAATATCTGCTTGTCCAGCATGTGGACCTGTCAAACCTTTGTGATGAGCCGCATCAACTGAAATGGCATTATCCAGAGCAACTGGACCATCAATCACGCAACCTTTTATTTGTCCTCTTGTATTCATCGCAACCAGAGCAGCTGCATCAAGAGTTGGTTGCATCGATGGGTTGACGGTTTCAACTGCAGCCAATGGTGCAACTACAGGAGTTTCGACTCCCACGGCGTGAGCTACCTTAACGGCATTTTGCACAATTTGCGCTTTTTGCTTTAAATCAGGTGCAATGTTCATAGCCGCATCCGTAACAAAAATCAAACGATCAAAACCATTAATTTCAAATGCAGCTACATGAGATAGGACGCTTCCCGTTCGCAATCCAAAGTCTGGGTTCAAAACAGCTTTTAGGATAAGAGCGGTTGGAATATGCCCTTTCATTAATACGTTCGCTTCATTTAAATGGACGGCTTTGACAGCTGCAATCGCCGCTTGTTGATCATCCTTTACGTGTTGTGTATAAATTTTCGGATGATTTAACAAGTGAGGATAGTGCATGACTATCATTTCTTTTAATTTGTGTTCGTCATCATATAGACGAAAACTCGCCATGTCATGCTCAATGGCCAAGTTAACCGCTTCAAGCACTTCCAGATTAGCAGCAGATGCAACCGCAACTACATTATCATCTGAAGAAGAAGCTTGTCGTATTAAATCGTTTAGATTCAATGAAATCACCTCAACATTCATAATTTAAGCACAAAAAGCACCTTGATAACAATAATGAAAACGCTTTATTTGGCAAGATTTCGTACTTTTCGGTATGCAAATGATTGCAAACCATGCAATTTTTTGCATACATTGTTATTCTAGCTCATATTTTTCTAATTTATAATAAAGCGTACGAAGAGAAATCCCCAAATGTTTAGCTGTTTTAGATTTATTGCCATTCATCATTTTCAGAGTTGATGATAAAATCTCTTTTTCCATACGCTCCATTTGATCGGCAAGCGGCAATATCTCTTGTAATGGTTTTTTGGAGTCTGGTTCCTGGTGTTCCAACATCGACAATGGAAGATGATGGTCATCTAAAATCGATTCAGTTGGCCTCATAAAAATCATGCCTCTACTGATAATATTTTCAAGTTCCCGCACGTTTCCTGGCCAAGAATAAACGACCAGCCTTTGCATGGCCACTTCGGATATCCGTTCGACGTTTCGACCATATTCTTGATTAAGCTTAACCAACAGTCGTTCCGCAATAGCTGGAATATCTTGTTTGTGATTGCGTAACGGCGGAATTTGAATGGGCATGCGGTTCAATCGATAATAGAGATCTTCTCTGAACTTACCTTCTAGCATTGCTTTTTCCATATGGATATTGGTTGCAGCAATTACTCTTACATCTATCGTGATGGATTTCGTACCACCAACTCGAACGATTTCATTCTCTTGCAAGACGCGAAGCAATTTTGCTTGCGTGTTGCTCGAAAGTTCACCAATTTCATCCAAAAAAATACTGCCATGGTTCGCTTCTTCAAATAATCCTCGTTTACCACCGAGTTTTGCCCCAGCAAAAGCATCTTCTTCGTAACCGAACAATTCACTTTCAAGCAGATGCTCCGCGATGGCTGCACAATTGACACGAATGAACTTATTGTACTTCCGATCACTGGAACTATGAATGGCATGGGCAAAAAGTTCTTTCCCTGTTCCTGATTCGCCTCGTAATAGCACGGTAACAGGCGTTTTAGCAGCCAGCTTAGCCTGTTCAATTGAAATTCTCATTTCGTGTGAATCACCAATGATGTCGTCAAAAGTGTACTTCGATTCCAGTGTACGAATGATACTTCTGGCGCGATCAAGTTCTTTCATCAATGAACGGATTTCAGTCATATCATGAATGACACCGACGCTTCCTTTCAATCGATTGTTGACAATGATTGGTGCCACATTCACGATGACTTCACGTTTCAACGGACCAACACGCATATTGACACCACGGATAGGCTTACGCAGTTGCAGCACTTTCAAATGCATACTCTCGCCTTCACTAATATCTGCAGTTGCTGGCTTTCCGATAATATCATCTGTTTCCAGCCCCGTAATTCTCGTATAGGCAGGGTTAATCAAAATACCCTTCCCTTCTTCATCCACAACGGAAATGGCATCATCACTTGACTGGATGATAGCTTGAAGCATGGTCTGTATTTCTTTTAAATTGGTTATTTCACCTGCTAAACTAACGACTTCCGTAATATCCTTGAAAACTGAAAATGCCCCGATACGGACACCTTTTTCATCTATGACGGGAAATCTTGAAGTGACAATTTTCGTACCATTACTCAGTACTAATTCGCGATTCACTTCTGTTCTGCCGGTTTCAAAAGTTCGGGGTAATTCACTGGAAGCAATGACATCATAAATTGGCTTACCAAGAGCTTGGTCCATTAAAATATCAGTCATTCTCTCAGCACTTTTATTGAAGAAGTTGACGTTTCCATTTGCATCAATACCTATCATACCTTCTTCAATCGAATTAAAAATCAATTGTTGTTTATGTGTTTCTTCACGAATCGTTTGAATAAATTGGTCCTTTTCTCTTATCAAGCGAATCAGTATATTCGCCACTGACCCAGGTATTAAGACGGTTTGTGAGGGTCTTTCCATTAAAAGTTCATCAAAAACTTCAGGCTGACCAGTCAAATCAAAAATCATATGTAAATCATCAGTTAAAAAAGGCTTCCATTCCGCACTTGCTGGAATGTTATGCTGTTTTGCAATCTGAATGGCAGGTGCTCGTTCATCAATATCAACTACTCGTTTTACATGAAAAAATTCAGCTGATAATAATAATTTCAAAATCGCGGTTCCGCCAACGCCGCCTCCAATGATTAAAACATTTTGCAAGGACATTCACATCCCTCTTTCGTCGTGTGCAATATATTGCAAAACTTTCCTCTATCATACCTCATTGAGTTTGAACTGACAATTATTCTAGGGTAGTGCAATGGAACGAAAATGATATTCCGTGTTAAACTAGACTAGATTATAATTTAATTGGCTCTGTTAAAAAATGCTATTGTTTATCGTAAATCTGCACCCTTACGGCATGCACGGCTGAATAATTAACAGCTTTCTTTAATTTAGTAATTTAATTTAATGCAGTAGGAGATGAATACTATTGGCACGAATGTTAGCTTTTCTTGTGTTATTGATTCCTGGATTGATGGCGGCGGGTGGAATTAAACTTATACGTGATACCCTATTCGGAAAATTAATTGGATCCATCCCATTTTTATGGCTACAATTCCTGATAGGTATTGTTTTATTAGTTATCGGATTTGGATTTTTTGCAGGTTTCTTACTACATAGAGATCGGAAAAATGGTAAAGTACAAGCTAAATTCGCTAAAGGAAAAACGAAGAATTAACTTTAGTTGCGTTAGCCACTAAAAAAGGAATCCCGATTTCGACATCAGGATTCCTTTTTCAATTGTTTCATTAATACTTTATCGGGATAATCGGTGATCCACCCCAAAACTACCGGGTGAGGATCAACTAAATATTTTTCATTTCCATCAATACCATAAAATCTTAGTGGCATGTTAGCTTTATAGGCCAAATCCAACTTCCTCTTCGAATAATGCCTTTTGTGCATATGAAGTGCATCTGCTGCAGTTAATCGGCCAAGCTCTTCCCAATTTGTTTTTTTCGTCCCGATATAAGCAGTCTGTAACATCGGATTACATTTTTTAATTCGTTCCAAAACATCATAATGAAACGATGAAAAATGAATATTCAAATGTGAATATGTCCGTTTAAACAATAGGTCAATTTGTTCTGGAGCATTCACAAACGTTTCTTTTAATTCTACATTCAATGCCAGTCCATTTTTCGCAGCAAAAGCCAGCACTTCCTCAAAAGTTTGTATAGATTCCCCATTTACTAATCGCCAAAATGAGGTTCCTAATTTTAACTTTTTCACTTCTTCATAATTCATTGACGAAACATCCCTACGAGTCTTGGCTAAGCGCCAAAAGTCCATATCATGGGTTACAATAGGTACTAAATCTTTTGTTAACTGTAAATCGATCTCTAACCCATCCGCTCCCAGTTCAATCGCTTTTGCAAAAGCAGCAGATGAATTTTCAAGTGCATACGCAGATGCACCACGATGTGCGTATATTGGTACTCTCATCATCTATCGTCAACACCTTGTCTGTATGTATAGTTTTCTTTACCCTATCTTCACTAATATATGCATCTTTTTCCATGGAACTGAGGTAAAAAACACAGATGCAGGAAAAGCGATACCTGTGTTTTATTATTTACCAGCCATATTTTTTCTAATAGCTTATTCAAATCACCATCTCCTCTTTACATATTATACCAAGTCTACTTAACTGCTCTCCTTTGATTAATGAATTTTCCGTGAATTAGTTAACAAAGAAATAACACTATGACATGGATTGCTAGATCTGAGAATTGAGCTAAGCTGTTTCTAGTTGACTTTATATGACATACTTTTCGATATAATAAAAAAACCAATGAATAATAAAATTCATCGGTCATTTTAGTAAAAGTATTTTGGTTTTGAATCAGATTTTTGTTGAATTGGTTGGCTTACGAATGTCCGCAAGCCCAGTCATCTCAATGATTAGCTAGCCATGTTTTCTAAGCGAATTTTATCAGCAATCATTGCTATGAACTCAGAATTTGTCGGTTTGCTCTTCAAGTGATGAACAGTATAACCGAATGTTTTCGAGATGGACTCATAGTTTCCGCGGTTCCAAGCGACTTCAATAGCATGACGGATTGCCCGTTCTACACGAGATGACGTTGTGTTAAATTTAATCGCAATCTCAGGGTACAAGACTTTTGTGATTGAACCCAATAATTCGATATCTTCATATACCATGTGAATAGCTTCACGTAAGTACGCGTAACCTTTGATATGAGCAGGTACACCAATTTCTTTAATAACTGCTGTAATCGTTGTATCAATCATTTTTTGATTCACTTTTTGCTGTGGTTGGCTCTGAAGAACGCTCGTACGTGGAGCACTTTCTGTCTTATGGCCAGCTACTTGAAGAATTTGATTGACTAAGCGATCAAATTCAAATGGCTTCAACATAAAGTAGGAAGCACCTAATTCCACTGCTTGTTTCATTACATCTTCTTGACCGAAAGCAGTCAGCATAATCACTTGTACTTTAGCAAAATTTTCGTTTGCCTGCATCATTTCCAGTACAGCCAATCCATCCAAGTGAGGCATGATAATATCTAGCAACAATACATCTGGTAAGTCATTCTCCATCATGGTAAGAATGACTTTTCCATTTGGAGCTGTTGTAATTACTTCAATTTGAGGATGACTTGATAAATAAGATTCTAGTGTTTTTACTAATTCTTTGTTATCATCTGCGATTGCTACTTTAATTTTTTCCATTAGTATTTCCCCCTTAAACGTCTCGCGAACATGGATGTTTGTTTTTACGGCACATTCTCCCAATTTCACACTGCAAAGTTAATTCGACATATTGTTAGTAAATCCTTTTAAGATTTGAAAAAGGAGCACATAGTCTGATGATTTAGACATTTTTCGTCTATTGTCAAGTTTTTCTAACAAAATGTCGAATAATCGTTATATACATCATAACAAATACGCAAAAAAATACCACACTTTTTACAGTGTGGTAAAAAATTTTTTCATGGATGTTTTTTCATCATTTCTTGTATTGGGATGGCTGCTCCTTTTACAGGATTGTCCACCACCATATGTGTAATGGCTCCAGCAAATTTTCCATCTTGAATAATCGGAGATCCGCTCATTCCTTGCAAAATGCCGCCAGTCTTTCTAATCAATTCTTTATCAGTGACGATAAACTGGAAAGTTGTTTCTTCCACTTTGATGATTTCGATATCATAAGCATTAACGTCATTACCATCAATTGCCGTTAATAGCTCAGCATATCCTTTCTTGATATGTTTCGCTGTTAGCGTTGGAATTGCATCTCCAGTTTGCAAGTCCGATTCAAGCAATTCCCCAAAAACACCATAAACGGTATTTTCTTTCACGTCTCCTGCTTGAACATGAACAGATGCCTGTTTGGCGATTTTGTACCCTGGATTACCAGGAGTGCTTTTGTGTATGCGGGCTATATCTGATAAAAAAATTGATCCACCTAAAAATGGTGGTGTTTCAGAAATTTGCTGATCCACTATTTGATGTCCCAATGCACCATATTCTTGGGTTTTTGGGTCAACGTATGTGATGGTACCAATCCCTTCAGTGTGATCGCGAATGAAAGGAAGCATACTTTCTAACTGATCTGTTGATACTAATACAGATTTTCTTTTATTTTCACGAAGAATTTCAATGGATACTTGTGCTTCATTCGCATTTTTACTCATTTTTTTCCAATCGTCAATTGAGCCGATGGAATTTTCATTAAATGAGACTATTTGGTCTCCACTTTTAAACCACCACTTGTCATTAATCAGTACATCATGAACAAATGTAGGTTTTTCTAACTTCAATTGCACACCTATAGACTGTCCAAGCGGGATTAAAGCATTGTCATTTTTCTCAGCCCATGAATGAGCCGGGAAGAGAATCAAAAATCCCAAAAACATGGTAACAATCCTTTTATTCGCAACACATCGCATATTTCACCTCCATTTAACGGGATGTTCTTACTATGTGTCTGAACAGCATTGTTATGAACGGTAAATTTTCGAAAAAAAAAAGCACATGCTGTAGCAGCAGTGCTTCATGATTCTATACATATGATATTTTTTTTCGTTGCTCGGCAATCGACAATAATTCTGTTGCATGGTCTAAAGTCAATGATGTAATTTCTGCACCGGACATCATACGGCTTAACTCCTGGACACGATCTTTTCCAGTAACTTCCGTTAACTTCGTCATTGTCCGTTCGCCCATCACTTGTTTTTCAATCAATAATTGCTGATCGGCCATTGCAGCTACTTGTGGCAAATGTGTAATACACAACACTTGTGAAGAACGAGAAATGTTGGCAATTTTTTCGGCAATCGCCTGAGCAACTCGTCCACTAACACCTGTATCCACTTCATCAAAAATAATGGATGTAATGCCTTGATGTTTTGAAAAAATTCCTTTTAGGGCAAGCATCATTCTAGACAATTCCCCGCCCGAAGCAATTTTGGAAATCGGTTTGGCAGGTTCACCAACATTGGTTGACATATAAAAAGATACATCATCTTTTCCGTTTTTATCAAACATGTTCAGTGTTTTAAAAATCACTTCAAAAGTAGCCTTTTCCATAAATAATTCACGAAGTTGAATCACAATTGCTTCGCTCAGCTTTTTCGCTGCTTTTTTCCTAATTAACGTTAGTTCTTTCGATTCTACTTCCAAGTCTTTTTCCACTCGATCCAGTGCTTTTTGACGTTGTTGAATTCTTTCATCGCGATTCACGAGACCATCCAGTTCATCGCCAATTTTTTGTCTATATAAAAGTATTTCTTCAATTGAATTCCCATATTTTCTTTTTAATGACTGAATGGCTGCTAATCTTTCTTCAATGACATTTAATCGTTCTTCATCAAATTCCGATTCATCCATCACATTCTTTAGTTGGTAGGACATTTCCTGTAGGGAATAGAAAGAATTCGAAACAAGCTCAGCCTGCTCTTTGTACGTCTCGTCAAAAGAAGCAATATCTTCAAGTTCGCTCATGGCATTTCCAATCCAGTCCAAGCCTTTAGACTCGCCGTTTAAGGCTTCATATGCCGCAGAGATACGTTCGAATGTCTTATGGAAGTTTTGAAATTTCTTGCGTTCGAGTTGAAGATCTTCATCTTCATTTTCAATTAATTGCATCGCATCAATTTCATTAATTTGATATTGATATAAATCGATCCTCTGTGCAATTTGTTGTTCATTGTCACTGACAGAAGCCAATTCTTTTTTTAACTTTATGTACGTCTGGTAAAGACCGTTATAACTTTCTTTCGCTCGGTGAAGTTTACTTCCCGCAAATTGATCGAGCAAGGAAATATGGAAACGCTCGTCCATTAATTCTTGACTTTCGTGTTGTCCATGAATATCAATCAACGAGCCACCAATTTCTCTTAAAATGGCTATAGTCACCAATTTCCCATTTACTCGACAGACACTTTTCCCATGATCATTAATATCTCTTCTCAAAATAACAGAATCATCGTCTACTTCGATTCCGACTTCCTGAAGCTTATGAAATACGGGATGTTGTGGATTTTGTATAAAAAACAAGCCTTCAAGCTCTGCTTTTTTAGCACCGTGGCGAATAAATTCCTGAGAACCTCTTCCACCTGCCAGCAGGTGTACCGCATCAATAATGATGGATTTACCCGCTCCTGTTTCCCCAGTCAGCACCGTCAAACCATCAGTAAAGCTCACCGATACTTCTTCAATAATGGCAAAGTTTTTAATTGATAATTCTTTTAGCACAATGCATCACCTCTTTTAAAGCATTTCGAGTAGTCTTGTCCGAATGATATCCCGTTGATCGGTATCTTTACAAATAATCAAACACGTGTCATCGCCACAAATTGTACCCAGGATTTCTTTCCAGTCCAAATGGTCAATCAATGAGCCAATGGCATGTGCATTCCCTGGCAATGTTTTCATTACTAGAAAATGACTTGCTCCATCGATGCTGACGAAAGCATCAGTTAATGCACGATGCAGTTTTTGCATTGGATTAAAACGCTGATCCGCAGGTAGGCTATATTTATATCGACCATCCTGCAGTGGTACTTTGACTAAATGTAACTCTTTAATGTCCCTGGAAACAGTTGCTTGCGTCACATTGTATCCGGCATTTTTAAGGATTTCCACTAAATCATCCTGTGTTTCAATTTCGTGATTGGCTATTATATCCCGAATTCGTATATGTCGTTGCCCCTTGTTCATCAATGGTCACTCCTAAAATGAATAAATATGCTTAATTATTCATATCGTACCATTTACGGCTCTTGCGTACAAGAAAAACACGACCTACAATGTAGGCCGTGTCATGATAGTTGTGAATGTGCTTCACGCACAATTTCTTTTAACTGTTCCTCTGTAAAGGTTGTTTCATTTTCTTCCGTCGCGATTAAATGGAAAAGGAATTCTATGTTCCCTTCCCCACCTGTAATCGGTGAAAACGAAGCATTTTTTAGAGTAAAACCGGTTTGTTGTGCAAAGTTCGCGATTGTTTCAAGCACATTTATGTGGACTTTTGAATCGCGGACGACACCTTTTTTTCCGACATTTGCTTTTCCTGCTTCAAATTGAGGCTTTACCAGTGCAATGACATCACTGCCAGGTACAAGCAAAGTTTTTAATACAGGCAGAATTAGCTTCAATGATATAAATGAAACATCGATTGTCGCGAATTCAGGCATCCCTTCTGCAAGGTCGGCAGCTGTTACATATCGGAAATTGGTACGTTCCATAACCGTGACCCGTTCATCTTGTCGGATTTTCCATGCAAGCTGATTATAGCCAACATCCAGCGCATAACAGTGGCGCGCTCCGTTTTGCAGGGCACAATCCGTGAAACCACCAGTTGAAGCTCCAATATCGAGCATCAGTTTGTCTTTTACATTCACTTGAAAGAATTCCAATGCCTTTTCAAGCTTCAAGCCGCCTCTGCTGACATAGCGTAATTCATTACCTTTTACCTGCAAAGGTGAATCCATTGCGATTTTTTCACCTGGCTTTTCCAAACGAAGTTCATTCGTATATACGGTTCCCGCCATAATTGCACGTTTTGCTTTTTCTCTTGTTTCACAAAGTCCACGTTCCACTAGAAGGACATCGACTCTTTCTTTTGGGGTTTTTATCATAATACGTGAGTACCAGCCTTACCGATCTTATTCATTTTATTTTGTATCCGGGTGATTAATTCAGCCGAATTTAAATGTATTTCATTTAACAGTTCATCAACGTTTCCGTGTTCAATAAACTGATCTGGAATGCCCATTCGACTAACGGAAACGCCCGTATACTCATGGTCTTGCATAAATTCCAATATGCTGCTTCCAAATCCGCCTTGTAAAATCGCTTCTTCCACAGTAAATATTGGAAGATTACGTTCCACTAATTTATGCAGCATACCCTCATCAAGTGGTTTAATGAACCTTGCATTGATAACTTCTGCTTGGATACCTTCCAGTGCCAATCGTTCTGCAGCTTCCATAGCCATTGGGATTGTGGTACCGAATGTTAAAATTGCCGCATCCGAACCTTTTCTTAAAACTTCCCATGAACCAATCGGTATGGAATGTAATTCTGCATCCATCGGAACACCGAGCCCATTCCCTCTCGGGTAGCGCAATGCAATTGGACCATCATTGTAATCGATGGCGGTTTTCACCATATGCTGACCTTCATTTTCATCTTTAGGCATCATGATTACCATATTTGGCAAATGACGTAGGAATGAAATATCGAATACGCCTTGATGGGTTTCCCCGTCAGCGCCAACAAGTCCTGATCGGTCAATTCCGATGAAGACATTTAAATTTTGACGACAAATATCATGTAAAACTTGGTCATAAGCGCGTTGCAGGAAAGTTGAGTAGATGGCTAAAAACGGCTTCATTTCTTGAGTGGCAAGGCCGGCCGCCATAGTGGTTGCATGTTGTTCAGCAATGCCGACGTCATACATGCGTTCAGGGAATTCAGCCGCAAAGCCTTCTAATTTCGAACCAACTGGCATCGCAGGTGTTATAGCTACAATCCGCTCATCTTCACGTGCAAGTTTACACACGGTTTCAGCGACCAATCCACTCCATGAAGGTGCTTTTGTCGAAGACTTTACGAATGCACCGGTCTCCATTTTATAAGGACCTGTCCCATGCCAAGTACCAATTTTATCTTCTTCTGCCGGGCGGTACCCTTTGCCTTTTTTCGTGATGACATGAACCAATACTGGTCCCTTCATTTTTTTCGCGTATAACAAATTCTCTTGCAAATCTTCGTAATTATGTCCGTCAATAGGACCTAAATACGTAAATCCAAGTTCCTCGAAAAACACACCTGAAACTAGTAAATATTTTAAACTGTCTTTAACCCGTTCCGCCGTAGCTGCCAGTTTTCCACCGACTGCCGGGATTTTTTTCAACAAATATTCCAGTTCGTCTTTAGCCTTATTATATTTACCGGCTGTGCGAAGTTTTCCTAATACTGTATGGAGTGCGCCAACGTTAGGCGCGATCGACATTTCATTATCATTCAAAATAACAATCATATCGGTCTTTTCATGTCCAATGTGATTCAGTGCTTCTAAAGCCATTCCACCTGTAAGAGCTCCATCCCCGATAATGGGAATAATATGGTTTTTATCTTTTTTAATATCACGTGCAGCTGCCATACCCATCGCAGCAGACAACGAAGTTGAGCTGTGACCTGTTTCCCAAACATCATGTTCACTTTCATTGCGCTTTGGAAAACCGCACAACCCTTTAAATTGACGTAATGTATCAAATTGATTTGCCCGACCAGTCAATATTTTATGGACATACGCTTGATGTCCTACATCCCATATAAATTTATCATCTGGACTATTAAAAATACGGTGAAGAGATACAGTCAGTTCGACCACACCCAAGTTAGGACCAATATGTCCACCAGTGACCGATAATTTTTCAATTAAAAACGAACGAATATCTTCACTTAAAGTCAATAGTTCATCTTGAGATAATTCTTTAATAAAGGATGGACTTGTAATTGTATTTAAATCCACCGACATCACACACCTTTACACAATACTTGCGATTATTATCTTTCATTATATCAATGTCGTACGAATGTACAAACATTAACTATTTGCTGCGATTAACGATGTAAGCAGCCAATTCATCCAATAGACCAGGCTCACTTGAAATGTAGCGAAGTGATTCGATAGATTGGTTATAGTGCCAATCCCGTTTTATTTTTGCTCCATCCAATGTTAATAATGCAGGGTACGTATTTTTTTCACTCGCAACATCTTTTCCAGCAGTTTTTCCTAATGACTCTGTGGTTCCTTCAATATCCAAAATATCATCCTGAATTTGAAATGCCAGTCCGATATGGAAACCAAAATCTTGCAACGCTTTTCTAGTACGGGCATCCGCCGAAGCCAAAATCGCACCTGCTACAATACTAAAGGATAATAAAGCACCCGTTTTATTGATATGTATGGTTTCCAATTCTTCTACAGAAATGATTTTTCTTTCGCTTTCAATATCCAAGACTTGTCCGCCAACCATACCTTCAGCTCCTGCGGCCTCGCTCATCAATTGTATAAGTTCCATTTTGTCTTCTGCGGATACTGTTTTCAAACGAGAAAGCACACCAAAACTATATGTTAACAATCCATCTCCAGCTAAAATCGCCAACGCATCCCCATAAACTTTATGGTTAGTTAATTTCCCTCGGCGGTAATCATCATTATCCATGCTGGGTAGGTCATCATGGATTAGAGAATAGGTATGAACCATTTCAATAGCTGCTCCAACAGTAGAGGCTTCTGAATGTTTAACTTGTAAAAAGTCTAAGACAGCCAGCAAAAATAAAGGCCTTACCCTTTTGCCTCCTGCAGCCAATGAATAATTCATCGCTTCTTTCAAAATTTCCGGTGCATTAATCGACTGAACTTGCTCGGTCAATTGACGGTCTATTTCTGGAATATTCAGTTCAGTAAAATTTTGCAAACAAGTCATTGTGAAGTATCCTCTTTTTCGATGGCTTCAAATGGCACTTTTTCACCGCTGTCATCCATGATTGAAATCAATTGTTTTTCTGCATTGTGCAATTTCTCGTGGCATACCGTCGACATTTCCATTCCCTTTTTATAAAGTGAAATGGCATCCTCAAGAGGAACATCGCCTTGTTCCAGCTGACGTACAATTTCCTCTAATTGTTGAATTGCTTGGTCAAAAGATACGTTGGTTTTTGTCATGATGATTCTCCTTTAGACTGTTTGTTTATAGAGTCTATAGATGCGATTATGACTCCATCTTGTAATTTGATATGAAGTGGTTGATCTGGATTGATATCTTCAATTGATTTGACAACTTGATCATTTTGATAGGTCAGACTGTAGCCCCGATCCATGATTTTCAGAGGGTTCAATGCTTCCAGTAACTGAATCATATTACTGAAAGAACGACCTTTCGTTTGCACATTTTTTTGAGCTGCCATATGCAAACGTTGTTGAGAAGCCTGTACATTTTTTTGATGTAGCAAAACCATTCTTTGTGGATTTTGCAATGTCAGACGCATGGTTTGCTGTGCAAGATGTTGTTGTTTTTGTTGGAAAATCTTACGCCCGTTTCTCTCCATCTGTTCATTCGCTCGGGTCAGTCTTTCAACAAACGGTCGGTATAATCTTTCAGGATAGGCCAGTGGATATGCAGACATCACCCGCGTCAACCTTTTTCGCTCCTGTGATAAAATTGCCGTGACGATCGATACCATTTGCGATTTTCTATTGGATACACGTTCAAGCAAATCCAGTTGATTTGGTACGGCAAGCTCTGCTGCTGCAGTTGGCGTTGGTGCACGAAGATCTGAGACATAGTCAGCGATTGTCGTATCCGTTTCATGGCCGACAGCACTGATAATAGGAATGGTACTATTCGCAATTTCCCGCGCAACGATTTCTTCGTTGAAAGCCCATAAGTCTTCAATCGACCCGCCCCCGCGTCCAACAATACAAACATCAAGATCCGGATAGCTATGAGCACGTTTTAATGCTTTTACGATACTTGGCGCTGCACCAGCCCCTTGAACCAGAGCTGGAAAAATGATAACTTCTGCCAAAGGATATCGGCGGCTCAAAGTCGTGACAATATCCCGAATGGCTGCACCTGTAGAAGCTGTAATAACACCAATCTTTTGAGGGTATTTTGGTATCTGTTTCTTTCTAGAAGGATGGAAAAGTCCTTCTTTCGCCAGTTTTTCTTTCAGCTGTTCAAAGGCTACAAATAGTTCACCTATACCATCAGGCTGCATCAATTGTGCATACAACTGATATTGGCCTGAGCCTTCATAAACATTCACATCACCTTGCAAAAGAACATTCATTCCGCTCTCCGGTTTAAATTTCAAACTCCTTGCTTGTGCTGCAAACATAACAGCAGGCATTCTTGTTTGATCGTCTTTAATTGTGAAGTAAATGTGTCCGCTTGTATGTATTTTGACATTGGATAGTTCCCCTTTGACATAAACATTTCGCAAATGGGGATCCGCATCAAATTTTCTTTTTATGTATTTGGTCAGTGCTTTCACTGTTAAATATGTCGAAGCAGTCACGTGCATTCAAACTCCTCACGAAGAAGAAATAGAAAAGCTGTCTTTCTATAAGAAAAACAGCTTCTTCCCTTTATTTTACCTGTTTTAACTTCATTTGTCTTGACGCAACTCATTTTCCGCAGATTGTACGGTGTTGGCCATTAACATGGTGATTGTCATGGGTCCCACTCCGCCTGGAACAGGTGTTATGTATGAAGCCTTTTCTTTTACCGCTTCAAAATCCACATCTCCACACAGTCGATTGTTTTCATCACGATTCATACCTACATCGATGACGACCGCTCCGTTTTTGACGTATTCACTCGTAATGAATTTCGTTTTACCAACTGCCACCACGAGAATATCAGCCTGCAAGGTAATTTCTTGTAGGTTCGGCGTCTTAGAATGCGCATATGTCACGGTTGCGTCTTTTTGTAAAAGTAATTGGCCCATTGGTTTTCCTACAATATGGCTACGTCCTATGACAACAGCGTGTTTGCCTGCAAGGTCAATCCCAGAGTATTCCAGAAGTTTCATGACCCCGTATGGCGTGCATGGAAGGAAAGTCTCCTGTCCGAGCATCATTTTCCCCACACTGATTGGATGGAAACCATCTACATCCTTAGTTGGGGAAATGGCTGCCAACACGGCAGATTCTCCAATGTGCTTCGGTAATGGTAACTGTACTAATATGCCATGAATGGTTGGGTCTTCATTCAGTGATTGAATCGTACGCACGAGTTCACTTTCAGTTAAATCTGACTCAAAAGAAAGTAAACGTGAATTCATGCCAAGTGCTTCACACGTTTTTTGTTTATTGGAAACATAGGTTTTCGAAGCTGCGTTGTCACCGACTAAAATAACCGCTAAGCCTGGAATAATGCCTTGATTTTTTAAGTGAATGATACGTTCGGATAAATCATTGCGTATCGCTTGTCCAATTTCTTTTCCATTAATTAATGCACTCGACATGACTTTATTCCCCCTGTTGTCAGTTAGAAGTCTCGACCGTATATTTAGATAGAACTCCGTTCACAAACTTGCTTGATTTCTCATCACCAAACGTTTTACATAATTCAATCGCTTCATTCATGACTACTTTTGAAGGTGCATCCTGCATAAATAACAATTCATAAACTGCCAAGCGCAATACCGTGCGTTCGATCTTAGGTAAACGATCCAAAGACCAATTTTCTAACTTTGTTTTAAGTGATTCATCTATTTGCGTTAGTTGTTCAGTCGTTCCACGTACAAGCTTTTCATAGAAAGGATCATTGTCGCCATCTAAAACGTGGCTCATTGCATCTTCTATTGTTAACTCGGTGTTTTCTAACTGAAACAAAGTTTGCAACGCTTTTTCACGGGCTTCTCTACGTTTCATGGGTAGTCTCCTTTTATATGCATTCGAACACATCATAGCATATTTTGCGGGCACAAGACATCCTCAAAGGGAAGTTCGAATGTTCAGAAAAAGTACTCCATCAAATTTCGGACTGAAGTGAAAATCACTTAATCTCATCCAACGTAATAACCTATCCTTTTTATTATTGTTTATTAACGTTATCTTTGCTCGAAAGCCCAAGAAGTTCGGCCATTACTATGCGCGTTTCAATCATTTCCCCCAATAAAAATGAGGCTCATTTCAATCAAGAAATGAGCCTCTTCCTATTTAAATCGCTAATTTTTCTGAGAATTGGCTATTGTAAAGATCTGCATAGAAACCATTTCTCTCCAATAGCTCAACATGATTCCCTTGTTCAATCACTTTTCCTTGGTCCATCACCAAAATCAAATCCGCATCCTTAATCGTTGACAGACGATGGGCAATAACAAAGCTAGTACGGTCTTCCATCAAACGGTTCATCGCCTTTTGGATGAAGATTTCCGTCCGTGTGTCCACACTGGAAGTAGCTTCATCCAATATCATGATAGGTGGATCTGCCAGGACCGCTCGTGCGATTGTCAGAAGTTGTTTTTGCCCTTGTGATATATTCGAAGCTTCTTCGTTCAACACGGTTTCATAACCATCCGGTAGCGTACGGATGAAATGATCAGCATGGGCCGTACGGGCAGCCTCGAAGATTTCTTCATCCGTTGAACCACTTTTTCCATACGCGATATTGTCCTTGATCGTTCCATTGAAGAGCCACGTATCCTGAAGAACCATTCCAAAACTCTTGCGGAGATCGTTTCGGGACATGTTCCGTGTGTCAAGACCATCGATTTTGATCTTTCCGCCATTGAGTTCATAAAATCTCATCAATAGATTGATCATCGTCGTTTTTCCTGCCCCGGTAGGCCCAACGATTGCAACGGTCTGACCAGGCAACACATCGATGTTCATGTCTTGGATCAACAAATCATCTTCATACCCAAAATCCACATGTTCGAATGTCACAGCGCCATTGGCACGCTCCAGACTATCGGTCGTCACTTCTGTCATCTCTTCTGCTTCATCGAGCAGTTCAAATACCCGCTCTGCAGCTGCAACCGTGGACTGAATGATGTTCGCGATGTTGGCTGTTTGTGTGATTGGTTGTGTAAACTGTTTTGAATAAGTGATGAAAGCTTGTATGTCACCTATTGAGATGGCACGCTGCGTTACCAAAATTCCGCCCACAACACTGATTAGGACATAACTTAAATTCCCAATGAAGAACATCATCGGCATGATGATACCTGAAATGAATTGAGCTTTGCTTCCCGCTTCATACAATACTTCATTGACCTTATCAAACTGAGCAACGGACTTTTTCTCATGCCCGAACGCTTTAACCACTTGGTGACCAGTATACATTTCTTCAATGTGCCCATTCAGCTGGCCAAGTGTACGCTGCTGATCGGCAAAGTGTTTTTGGGATTTTTTCAGGATCGGTTTTATCACAAATATAGACAGCGGTAAACTGACAATTGATATCAGCGTCAATAATGGACTGATCGAAAGCATCATGATGATAATCCCTAATATTGTCACGATTGAGGTAATGAATTGAGTTAGACTTTGTTGCAACGTGCTCCCTATTGTATCGATATCATTTGTCATACGGCTGAGCGTTTCGCCGTTTGATCGGCCATCAAAATATTTGAGCGGCAGTTTTTCAAGCTTATGATTGACGTCTTCCCTTAGATCGTAAACCGTTTCCTGTGCAACACTCGACATAATATATTGTTGCACATAGTTGAAAAGGCTACTTAAAACATAGAGCCCAACAAGGACCAGAAGAATCTGCCCAATTTTATCGAAATTGATGGCTGCACCAGGTATCCCTTGGAATTTCCCGTATGCACCTTCAAATAGTTCCGTGATTGCCGTCCCCATTATTTTTGGTCCAACGATCATAAATATGGTACTCAAGATTGCTGCAAAGAAAACGGCAACCAATTTATTTCGGCGCGGCTTCAAATAAGTCAAAAGACGTCTCAGTGTCCCTTTGAAATCTTTTGCTTTTTGCCCGCCCATCATCATCATGTTACCGCCACCAGGTCCTTGCCCCGGCCCACCACTTTGAGGTTTTTTTTGATTGGTCATGCGATTTCCTCCTCTGAAAGCTGTGATAAGGCGATTTCACGGTATACATCATTTGTTGCAAGCAACTCTTGGTGAGTACCCAAACCGACTATTCGTCCTTCGTCCAACACGATGATCCGATTCGCGTCGACCACTGTGCTGACACGTTGTGCAACCAGTAACACCGTCGCATTTTTCGTTTCATCTTTCAAGGCTGCCCGGAGTTTGGCATCTGTCTTGAAATCAAGTGCGGAAAAGCTGTCATCGAATATATAAAGATCCGGTTTTCGAATGAGCGCTCTAGCTATTGACAGCCGTTGCTTTTGCCCGCCGGACAAGTTCGAGCCACCTTGTTCGATTTCTGCAGCATAGCCTTCTTTCATCTTGCCAATGAAATCATCTGCTTGTGCAATAGCAGCCGCGTGCTCCATTTCATCCTGCGAGGCATCCTGTTTTCCGAAGCGAATGTTATCGGCAATCGTTCCCGTGAAAAGTATAGCTTTTTGTGGAACGAAACCGATTTTCGAACGGATTTCATCTTGTGACGCCTTACGGATATCAACACCGTTTACGCGAATGCTTCCACTTGAAATGTCATAAAACCGTGGAATCAAATTGACGAGAGTTGATTTCCCAGATCCTGTTCCGCCAATGATGGCGGTAATTTCACCAGGTTTAGCAGTAAAACTGATGTCTGATAAGGCAGGTTCTTCCGCTCCTGGATAGCTGAATGTCACATGCTCAAATTCAAGCGTCCCTCTTTCACGATTTGCCTTTTCCGTTCCTTCATCTAAGAAAGACGGTTTCATTTCCAGTACTTCGTTAATCCGTTTCGCCGACACAGCAGCACGTGGAATCATGACGAACATCATGGATGCCATGACAAGAGCAAACATGATTTGCATGACGTATTGGATAAACGCCATCAGGTCACCGATTTGCATTGCTCCATTATCGATCCGAATCCCACCGAACCAAATGATTCCGACGACTGTTAAGTTCATGACAAGCATCATTACAGGCATCAAAAACGCCATGACTTTATTTACTTTAATCGAAACATCCGTCAACTCTTTATTTGCTTGCTTCATTCGCACTTTCTCTTCGGTTTCCCGATTGAACGCGCGAATGACGCGAATCCCCGTGAGGTTCTCGCGTAAGACCAGATTCAAGCGATCCAGACGTTCTTGCACCGTTTGAAAAAGGGGTACCCCTTTTTTCAGAATCAGCAGGACGGAACCAATCAATACAGGCATGGTGGCAACAATCACCAATGATAATTTGGCATCTTTCGATACGGCCATGATGACCCCGCCTATTAACATGATCGGTGCACTGACAACCATTCTGAGCATCATGATGACGACTTGCTGGACTTGCGTGATGTCATTCGTTGTTCTCGTGATCAGTGAAGCGGTTCCCACCTCGTCAAATTCCTGCAATGAAAACTTCCCGACATGATTGAAGACTTTTCTGCGAATGTCACGTCCGAGTCCCATAGCCGCTTTGGAAGAATAATAGCTTGCAATGACTGATGCAGTGGCTCCAAGTGATGAAACCAACAGCATGAATCCTCCAATTTTCCATATATAAGGGGTGTCTCCCGTAACAACACCTTTATCAATGATGTCCGCCATCAGTGTTGGTAAAAAGAGGTCAGCCATCGATTGAATGAATACGAGTCCGACAACCGCGAATACAAGCCACTTATAAACGGATAAATATTTCAGTAATTTTATCAATTTGAACACTCCTCTTGTCCCAGTTCTTCCAGATGCTTTGTAATTTGTTGATGGGTACCAAGCAGTTCCTCGAATTGCTTATCAGTCAGGGATTCCGCAACCGATTGAAATGTTTGGTGAATGCCATTTTCTTGCATATGAATCTCTTTGATCCGTGCCAATCCATTTTCGCTGAGTGACAACAAAACCTCCCGTCGATTCCCTTCGACTTGTTGACGGTTCAGCAAACCTTCCCGTACCAACCCATCTACGGCTTGACTCAGAGTACTTTTAGGGAGAAAGGTTTTCTCGCCCACGTTTTTTTGAGTCATGTCCTTATGGATGACGATGGTCATCAATATTGTGTACTGGGGAATGGATAATCCATTTTCCACCGCTGACTTCTGGACGAACCTCATCATGTTCTTTTGAATGTTCGAAAATGAACGTAATAATTGAATGGACTTTGTTAAATTTTGATTTTCATTGTCCAATTGACTCCTCACCATTCCTTCCTAAACGAACTGTTCTAAATCGAACAGTTCGTTTTTGGTCTTTCAAATTTACTCTCATTATAAGAGATTGTCAATCTATCAGCACGAAAAAAGACCTTACCCAAGTGAATGCACACATGAAAGGTCTTTGCTTTTGTAGTATTTACTTGTCATCTTCTTTTGTTTTCGTAAACTCTGCGGATAACTGGTGGTCCTCTACTTGTTTATCGGCAATTCCATTATGAGGATGTGGTTGATGTCGCGCATTTTTTACGCACTAAATTGTGCTGTTACCCCAAACTTGATTATCAAAACAAAAAACACCGTCCGGATAGACCGAACGATGTTGTGAGTTATTCGTTTGTTGTTTCTTTTTGTTGTTCGAACTGAATGCCAGTAATATGGACATTCACTTCTTGTGTTTCAAGTAACGTCATATTTAAAATTGCTTGACGCACTTGACTTTGAACTTCTTTGGCTACTTTAGGAATCGACGCGCCGTATTTCACAGTGCAATAAATTTCAACAAATAGACCTTGATCAGTCAATTCTGTCTTGATTCCTTTACCGTGAACTTTTTTGCCGAGACGTTCGGCAACTCCTGTTGCAAAACTTCCACGGGTACCGGCCACTCCCTCAACATCTGTGGTGGCAATTCCAGCGATTACTTCTAAAACCTCTGGTGCTACTTCAATCTTTCCTAACTCTTCTTTACCAGACGGAATCATTTGCAAATAAGCTGTTGTTGTTTTTTCAGCCATTCCAATCATCCTTTCCTAGGAATTCATGACGTCGTATTTCTCTAAAAACTTCGTATCGAAATCACCAGATTTGAATTCTTCATGGTCCATCAATTTTGCATGGAAAGGAATTGTTGTATGAACACCCTCTACAACAAACTCACTCAGTGCACGCTTCATTTTTGCAACCGCTTCTTCACGGGTATCTGCATAAGTAATCAGTTTTGCGACCATTGAATCATAGTAAGGAGGAATGCTGTAGCCTGAATACATTGCTGAATCCACGCGTACACCATATCCGCCCGGCGCTAAATACATATCAACTTTACCCGCTGAAGGCATGAAGTTTTTCGAAGGGTTTTCAGCGTTAATGCGACACTCAATTGCCCAACCTTTAATTTTCACGTCATCTTGTGTATAAGCTAATTTTTCACCAGAAGCGACTTTAAGTTGTTGTTGAATCAAATCAATGCCGGTTACCATTTCAGTAACAGGATGTTCAACTTGAATACGCGTATTCATTTCCATAAAGTAAAACTTTTGATTGATGTGATCGAATATAAATTCAACTGTCCCTGCACTGCGATAATTAACGGCTAGGGCAGCTTTAACAGCCGCGTCACCCATCTGATTACGAATTTCCGGGGATAGCGCTGGAGATGGTGCTTCTTCTACTAGTTTTTGCATACGGCGTTGAATTGAACAATCACGTTCCCCTAAATGAATCGCATTGCCAAAACTATCAGCCAAAACTTGAATTTCAACATGACGGAAAATTTCAATGAACTTCTCAATATAGACACCAGGGTTTCCAAAAGCAGCAGCTGCTTCTTTTTGTGTAATCTGAATGCCTTTAACAAGTTCTTCTTCCGTACGTGCGACACGAATACCTTTACCGCCACCACCGGCAGTTGCCTTAATAATGACCGGGAATCCTATTTCACGAGCGATTTCCAGACCTTCTTTTTCATCCGCAACAATACCTGTGGATCCAGGCACAACCGGTACGCCTGCTTTTCGCATTGTTTCACGCGCTACATCCTTCGTACCCATTCTGGAGATAGCGTCAGAAGTAGGACCGATGAACGTTATATTACATTGTTCACACAGCTCCGCGAAACTCGCATTCTCTGCCAAAAAGCCATAACCGGGATGAATGCCATCACAACCCGTTAACTTTGCAACACTGATAATATTGCTGAAGTTCAAGTAACTATCTTTCGATTGTTTTGGACCGATACAATAAGCTTCATCTGCCATTTGAACATGCAACGCTTCACGATCAGCTTCCGAATAGACGGCAACTGTTTCGATATCCAACTCTTTACACGCACGAATAATACGAACCGCGATTTCACCACGGTTAGCAATTAATACTTTTTTCATCATCCGTTCCCCCTCAGTTCGCTTTTACTAAGAACAGAGGTTGGCCGTACTCTACGAGTTGTCCATCTTTTACTAAAATTTCTACAATCTCGCCAGACACTTCTGCTTCGATTTCGTTGAATAATTTCATCGCTTCCACAATACATACAATCCCGTCTTCTGTTACTTTATCACCTACTTGAACATATGCCGGTGTATCCGGTGAAGATGACTGATAGAAAGTTCCTACCATTGGTGAAGAAATTTTAAGAAGAGATTCATCATTAACAGCTGATTCTTTCGTCTCTACATTTGCAATTGTTTCTTTTACAGTTTGAGCAACCGGTGTTGGATTCACTTCTACTGCCACTGGAGCTTCAACAGCAGGTGCCGCTGGTTTTGATTGAGGTACAACTGTTTCAGTAGATACATGTACACCATTCTTTTTCAGTTTAACTTTCGTGCCTTCTGACTCGTAAATAAACTCATCAATGGATGAGTGGTCAATTAATTTAATAATTTCACGAATTTCTTGTACTTTTAACATACCGAACTCCCCTTACCCTATATCGAATTACGTTCCTCTTCTATTTTAGACGTTATTGAGAAAATTTGAAATAGATAACCTAAATTTTTTAAGAGTTGGTCCTAATCCGAAAGGTGAAGAAGCCCGTTTTAGTCTGACACCGGCGTTGATAAACAAGGTTTCCTTTGCGACGAATAACCGCAGGAGCAATGATTCGATTTTAATCCGGCATGGTTTTGTTTAAGAAAAATGAAAAAAAGGACCATATCGGCCCTTTTCGTTCATTATGAAGCTGGTTGGAATGCTACCGTTACTTTTTTTGCATCTTCCCATTGTTTCATTACGATGTGAATAATTTCATTTGCTTGTGATTTTCCAAGTTCATCAGCGATTACAGTTACATCTACTTTCCCTGTATCTGTCTGTACATAGGCATCTGAGTAACCTAGTGAACGAATGAGCATTTCAAGCATTGCTTCCGTTGATTCGCGTACTGTTAAATCGTTAATAGTTGAGTAAGCTTCATTTACTTCATCAGCCGACATTTCGTTTGACGCAATTTGTGTTGTTAATTGTGTTTTCAACTCACTGCGTTCGTTTAGTAATTCCATTCTCATTTCTTCAAATAACGCACTTTGAGCATATACTGGTGTAACTGATTCATCTTCAGTTGTGTCTTCGACCTTCATTTGATCAAGGTCTTCATCTGAGAAAATAGCTAAACCATCAAAGGGCATATTGTTAGGTTCGTTCACGTAATACACCGAAATTACTGCTACCAAACTTAATAGAGTTAGCATCCATACTGTACGTTTTTTGACTTTCATTTAGAAACCCCTTTCTCATCCATCGGGACGACGACAATTCGATGTTCTGGCAGTAATAATACTGCTGCTAAGTATTCTTTTAACATAATTCTGGTTTTTGCTTGATCTGCTCCAGTGGCTACTACCAATACTGATTGAATAGTTTTTTGCTCATTGGTTGTCTGATCAAACAAGGCAAAGCTAGGTTTTTCCGTAACTGTTTGTTGAGGCTCGTTCATGCCTGTGTAAAAAAATAATTCGACTTCACCTACCCCAGCCATTTTTTCCAATGCCGTTTTCAATGAGTGTTCCAGCGTTACTGCATCTTGTGACTGACTGGATGTGTTAGGTTGCTTGGTGAAAATGGATTCATTCAGTAAGAAAAACACCATGAATACCAAGAGACTCGCGAGCAGGATCCCGCTTTTCATTCGATTCGTTTTAATGGATGGAATCACGCTCCTCTCTTAAGTGAGACAGGCATTTGATAAACTATATGACAAGCATTCCTCAACTATTCATAGAAAAAAGAAGAGATAAACAATAACATGTACATGGCAAGTCCCAGCTTCGTATATTCTTCTATCTTTTCATTTGAATCAGACTTCTGGAAGATAGCCTGAAGAACTTCACTCAGCAGAATAATGAACATTAATCCCTTTAACCATTCAGCCATCATTAACCCCTCATCATCATGGAGAATTTTACTAATATCACAATGAAAATGGCTGTATAGAAAAACGCAAAGGCAATAAGAAATGACAAGATACTTAAAACGAAAATCGACTTTCCGATATCATCAAGAAAACTGGCCAGATCCTCTGGTCCGAATGGTTCAATAATGGCAGCCACTACTCGATAGCAAAACGCGATACTGATGGTTTTCAAAGTAGGGATCAACACAACCAGTAGGATTGTGATGGCAATGCCACCGCCAGTAATCGAAGTGATTGAAGAAGAAAATCGGGTAAATGTACTAAGACTCTCAGAAAAAAAAGAACCAACAAACGGGATGTTTTGCTGAATGATTTTTTTGATGGGCTCCGTAACAGCACTTGAGATATTCCAAGAAATAAACCCTTGCACCGAAATGAAAAAACTATAAATGACGACTACTGCTGAAACGATACTTAGTAAAGAAGTGCGAATAATATCTGTCAGTTTTGAAAAAGGGGTAGCCGGATGAAAGCGACTAATGAAGTCCAGCAATATGGTGGTCATAAGTAATGGAATAAGGATTCTTTCGGTCAGCACCACTGTAAATTGAATAAATACATAGAGGGCAGGGTTCCAAATTGAAAATGCCATCGTTCCACTATTCATCAACAAGCCCGCTGTCAACACGGGGTAGACACTCATAAAAACCGTCACCATCTGTCGTGCAAATTGCTGCATAATATGCATCGCATCAATGGCAGGAGTCAATGTATACAGGACAGCAATACAAAACAGGGATAACCTTGTCCATCGTTTGGCTGCAGGAAATAAAATATCGATGATCATCGCAAAAACAATAGCGATCAGCAGTACGATAAAGTATCGGGTTACACCAAAAAAATAGGCATACAAGGGTTCAAGCATGAACCTTCTCACCTCTTTTACACCTATATTATTCGATCAATAGCCGCGTCAGCGTGTTAAACATTTGCTGAATGAGAGGCAACCAATAGGTGAGAATCAACACATGACAACTTATCGAAATGATGGGAACAAATGTATTCAGATTTAAATTTCGGCACCATTCAATCAAGGCTTCACCTATAAATGTCACGAATACAGAAATCAGCAATACTCTGGCTATTGGGAGCGCTTCCTTAGGTGCAGATTCAAGAACGTTTCTTACGATTGGAAAAAGAGTTTGAAATAAAATATTCGAGAGTAAAATAAAAAAGAAAAAGCTCAAAAGTAGAGGTGTAAATTGCGGTAGGATTTGTTTAAGCAACAACATCAGAAATATGATTACTATCGTTACCAGGATCATTTGCATGACTTACACCGAAATGGTAAGCCATTCGAAAAAAGTAGTGATTTCTTGAAAGAAGAAACGTAGGAAACGTAACATTTCCACGGTCATATACAGATAGCCAAATACAAATAAAAAGAATGAAAATTCTTTTTTCCCCGTCTGTTCAAAGAAAAGGTGTAACAATGCAAGAATCAATCCGATTCCTGCCACTCGAATTACATCCATAAATTCCGACTTGTCCCCTCCTCTGTCTATTCATCGTATGCAAAAAGAAGCTGAGACATGAAAAAAAGTTGCCATTAGCACTAGGTGCAATTGGCAACTTTATTTTTTATTCATTATTTAGATAAGTAATAAATTTTACTCGTCGCAAAGGAAGCCTTCCCTCCACGCCGGCTTCAGGCTAGAGTGGCACTTTACACTTTTCTAATTATTGTGCTCTTGAAACGTACGCCGCTTCAGATGTGTTGATGATCAGTTTATCACCTTGGTTGATGAAGAAAGGAACTTGAACTGATAATCCAGTTTCCAAAATTGCAGGTTTCGTTCCGCCACTAGCTGTATCACCTTTAATACCAGGTTCTGTTTCAGTAACTTCCAAAACAACCGTATTCGGCAATTCTACACCTAATGTTTCCCCTTGGTATTGCATGATATGCACTTCCATGTTTTCACGAAGGAATTTCAATTCGTACTCGATTTGTTTTGAATCAAGTTCAATTTGTTCATACGAGTCAGTATCCATGAAATTATGAGTATCACCATTTGCGTAAAGATACTGCATTTTGCGGTTATCAATTTGAGCTTTCTCCACTTTTTCTCCAGCACGGAATGTTTTTTCATTCACTGCACCTGTACGAATGTTGCGTAGTTTAGAACGAACAAACGCTGCACCTTTACCTGGTTTCACGTGTTGGAAATCAAGTACGCGCCAAATACCGCCATCTACTTCAATTGTTAAACCTGTTTTAAAATCATTTACAGAAATCATGAGTGTTCCTCCAAAATTATAAGATAAGTAACTCTTTTGTAGAATGTGTTAATTTTTCAAGCCCTGTAGCTGTAACAATCGCATCATCTTCAATACGAACCCCACCAACACCAGGTAAATAAATACCCGGTTCAATCG
>NZ_JBFUIO010000025.1:0-34331 GCF_056401835.1 Paenisporosarcina sp. P4_D4
GTCCATGGTCCGCGGAAAGTGAGCATATAAAACACCATAAAAAATTTACATAGCCAACAAAATAAAAAACCTGTCAAAAGACAGGTTTTCTCCTTATAACAAACTATATAGCTCGATATTTTCGTTTTTATCTTGGAACCAGCGCATTGCAAAATCATTTTCAAATAAGAACACATATCGATCATAACGATCACGAACGAGCATGCTTCGAGGACTTGACATAGATTCCTGAACTTCAGTTTCGTTCTCAATCCAACGGGCAATTTTATTACCGATAGGTTCCATTCGAACCTCTACGTTGTACTCATTTTTCATTCGGTGTTCAAACACTTCAAATTGAAGCTGACCTACCGCTCCTAAAATGACGTCTTCCGTATGAAGCGTTTTATAATATTGAATGGCACCTTCTTGCACCAATTGCATGATGCCTTTGTGGAAATGCTTTGATTTCATTACGTTTTTGGCTGTAACACGAACAAATAATTCTGGTGTGAATTGTGGAAGTCTCTCATAATTAAATGACTTTTTACCACCAACAATGGTATCCCCAATTTGATAACTGCCGGTATCATGCAAACCGATAATATCTCCTGCAACTGCGTAGTCCACTGTTTCACGATCGTCCGCTAAAAACTGAGTCGATTGAGTCAGTTTAAACGTTTTACCAGTACGGGATAAAGTCACAGTCATACCACGTTCAAATTTACCCGATACGATACGCACAAATGCAATACGGTCACGGTGAGCAGGATTCATATTGGCTTGAATTTTAAAGATAAACCCTGAGAATTCCTCTGTTACTGGATTTATCACTTCTTCAGCATCAGTTTTTCGAGGTTGTGGAGTCGGCGCAAATTGTAAGTAAGTTTCCAAGAATGTTTGGACACCAAAATTCGTTAAGGCACTGCCAAAGAATACAGGTGTCATTTTTCCATTTTTTAATTTCTCAAGGTCAAAGTCATTACCCGCTTCATTTAACAACAAAATATCATCTAAAGCTTGTTTGTAATAAGAAGTTTGTTTCATTGAATGATCGACAGCTAATCCACCATCTTCGTCTAATGGCAAAAAGCGTTCCTTCTCATCGGTACGGAACTGTTCAATACGATTATTGAAACGGTCATAAATCCCTAAAAATTCTTTCCCCATACCAATTGGCCAGTTCATTGCATACGACTCAATTCCCAGCACTTCTTCGAGTTCTTCCATTAGTTCCAGAGGCTCTTTACCTTGGCGATCCAATTTATTGATGAACGTAAAAATAGGAATCCCACGTAAGCGACAAACTTTAAATAATTTTATCGTCTGAGCTTCAATTCCTTTTGCAGCATCAACAATCATCACCGCGCTATCTACCGCCATTAATGTACGGTATGTGTCCTCACTGAAATCTTGGTGACCTGGTGTATCTAGAATATTGATACGGCAATTGTCGTAATCGAATTGCATAACTGAAGAAGTTACAGAAATCCCACGTTGCTTTTCGATTTCCATCCAGTCCGATGTAGCGAACTTACCGGTTTTTTTAGCCTTTACCGTCCCTGCATCACGAATGGCTCCACCAAAAAACAGCAATTTTTCTGTCATTGTTGTTTTACCGGCATCGGGATGGGAAATAATCGCGAATGTTCTTCTTGCTTGTATTTGGTCTTGAACTTGATTAGTCATTATTAGGTATTCTCCTTCTTTTTTTCCTTTATCATCATATGGAGTTTTTCAAAAAATTACAAGTGAACAAAAAGTCGAAAGAACCGATCGGCAAATGTGATCGGTTCTTTGTTACGATTTCCAGCACTAAGCTCCAGCCCGATTTCTCGCTTCAGTGTAAACTTCTGCTATTTCAAGAACGAGAGGGAGAATCCTGGAATTTCAATTTACCAGCAGCCAATGCTATATCTCCATCGCTATGCGGGAACTTAGTACGTCCAATGATTTGATAATCTTCATGTCCTTTACCTGCAAAAATGATAATATCACCTGGCTCAGCAATCTCGATTGCATGCTTTACAGCCGCTTCACGGTTACCAATACACGCATAATTCTTATGCAACATTCCTTTTTCCAGGTCAGTAAGAATTGATTCGTATGGCTCGTCGCGTGGATCGTCCGTCGTTAAAATCACATAATCAGCGACCGAAGCCATCTGAGCCATTGCAGGACGTTTTGATCGATCTCTATTACCACCCGTTCCGACTAAGAAGATGAGACGATTTGTTCGATACGGTAGGACTGATGAAATCGCTTTTTCAATCGCGTCCGGTGTATGAGCATAATCAATAAAGATGGATATGGGCAACTCACTATCCAACTTTTCCATTCGTCCTTTAACTGGCGGAATTTTTTCAAGTTGTTCAATGATTTGTGGAATTGTATATCCTTGTGTATACAAAGCCGTTGTTGAAGCCAATGCATTATATACATTGAACTCGCCAAGAAGATTCATACGTACAGGAAAAATCCCTTCAGGCGTCTTCATCTCAAATTTTGTACAATTTGATTGCAACAGAATATTACGCCCCTGGAAATGTGCATCCGAATGAATCGCATATGACCATACAGGATAACCCGTCATTTCTTTCAATCGGTTAGACCAGGGATCATCTCCATTAACAATTGCATGTTTTGTACGTTGTAAATCTTGACCCAATTGTGAGAACAATAGACCTTTTGCTTGTCCATATTGTTCCATTGTTCCATGGAAATCCAGATGATCGTGCGTTAAATTTGTAAAGATGGCAATATCAAAATCTACACCAGTTAGACGCCCTAGTACCAATCCGTGAGAAGAGACTTCCATAATCATTGTCTGACAGCCTTCGCTTTTCGCACGTTGAATCATTAATTGTGTGCTTAATGCGTCACTCGTCGTATTCGCAGAATCATACAAAACTCCATTTAAATTAAAACCGATTGTACCAGTCAAGGCAGATTTCACAGCAAGTCCTTGAAGCATATTTTGAATGATGCCACTTACACTTGTTTTACCATTTGTACCGGTTACACCAATCATTGTTAAATCTTTGGATGGGTATCCATAAAACTTGGAGGCCAGTAACGCGACCGCTCGCGTTGTATCGTCAACGACTACACAGGCGACTCGGGAATAGTCCAATTCCAGTTGTTTTTCTGAAACAATTATTTTTGCTCCACTTTCAATTGCTTGCATGGCATATTCATGGCCATCTACGGTATATCCCTTAATACAGATAAAAATACTTTCTGGTTGAACACTACGTGAATCAACCGCTATATCAAACACTTCGGCTGGAAGTGATCCGTGAATTTCTTTAACCGGCAAGCAGCTGATTAAGTCAATTGACTGCATTTGCTTTCCTCCTATTCTGTCTCCATTGGAGAGAGCACATATGCTTCTAGCAGTGCTGAAGTGTGTTTCAATGAATCAATATGTGTCCGTTCGTATGCATGTGACGCTTCAATACCTGGTCCGAATAAGGCATGTTTGACGTCGAATCCAGCGCGAATTGCAGCCGAGGCGTCAGAACCATAATACGGGTAAATATCCAGCTTATATTCAATGCCTTGCTGTTTAGCCAATTCAACCAAATGTCGTGTAAGTTCGTAATAGTAGGGACCTGAAGAATCCTTCGCACAAATGGAGACCGTGTATTCATCGGATGTTTGCCCATCACCAATTGCACCCATGTCGACAGCGATATACTCCACTACTTCGTCAGGAATATTCGAATTACCACCATAGCCAATCTCTTCATTGTTCGAAATGTAGAAATGAGTGGTATACGGAAGTTTCAAATCATTTTCTTTAATGGAAGCAATCAATTGTAATAATAAAGCTGTACTAGCCTTATCGTCCAAGTGACGTGATTTTATAAAGCCTGATTCTACTTGCTCAAATCTAGGATCAAATGATACAAAGTCACCCACTTCTATTCCAAGTGCTTTTGTTTCCTCTGCATTCGTCACTTTCTCGTCTATACGTACTTCGATATTTTCAACATTGCGTTCTGCAGAACCGGCATTCTTATAGACATGAACAGTCGTTTGATGCATCAAAATCGTTCCGCGGACTTTTTTACCAGAGGCTGTATGTATGTGACAATATTCGCCTTCTACCGCATTCCAATTAAATCCACCAATCATCGATAGTTTAAGTCGTCCACTACCTTTGATTTCTTTTACCATCGCACCGAGCGTATCTGTATGTGCTGTTAACAATCTATGTTTAGAATTATCTTTTCCCTCAATCGTGGCAATTAATGCCCCTTTGTTTGATCGGTGGTATGATACGTGCATGTTATCTAAAAGCGAAGCCATAAAATTCATGATTTCTTTCGTATATCCCGAAGGACTTGGAATCTCTACAAGTTTTTTAAGTAATTGAACTGTTTCTTTCTCTTTAAACACACTTGACATGATTAACCCCCTGTATGATAAATATCATATCAAAATTCAGCATGTTCGCACACCGCTAAATCATGTATGATATAGGAATAACTACTTATTAACGAGGTGAAAAATGGACAAATCTATGCTCCTGACAAAACGCAATCGATTGTTCATAAATTTATTTGCAGTTGGATTACTTTTACATACATTATCAAGTCTGTTTATCCATTACCAAAATCCAGTTTCCATCCCACTTTTCGCTATCCTATATTGTATCCTGTTATATATTCTTCGGAGAATGAACATAAATAATTATGTGATGCAAACCCTGATACTGGGCGGAATGAATGGATATATTTTATATCTAATTATTGATACACCTTATTACATACATATTTTACTTTTTGTATATCCACTATTCATCGCTTCATTATACCATTCAATCATATCAAGTTTAATTCTTTTACCAATTACTGCACTGGAAGTCATTTATCTTTTCCAAAAAAACTATATAAATTTTGAAAGCACCATTGAATTCGGTAATCTATATGTTGTCCTATTGTTTTTGATTTTAATAAGTTTGACAGCTGTTGTCCATTCACTCTTTATGCGCAACACATGGCATCGAATGGAAGAACAGCAATCGACACTGGAAAGAGCCCTAGATTCCAGGGAAGGCTATTTACATATGTTTTTTGAGAATGCCAAGGATGGCATTGCAGTATTTGATTTAGATGCCCGCATTATTGCACTGAATCCAGCTTTTGAGCTGCTCTATGGCTGGAGTCGAGAGGAATGTATCGGCAACCACATTCCACTTGTACCACCTGAGAATGTGGCAGCAGCAAACGAAAGAATCGAAAAAGTTTTAAAAGGAGAAAGTTTTTACTCTTTCGAAACAAAAGATATGAAAAAAAATGGCACTTTCTTTGATGCGCAATTGACGTTAAGTCCCATTTACAACAAAAGTGGGGATATAGTAGCAATGTCCGTTATTACACGGGATATTTCTTATCGTAAAGAAGCAGAAAAACTGATTGTCCAGACTGAAAAGCTGAAACTGGCAGGAGAAATTGCTGCTGGAGTTGCGCATGAAATCCGTAATCCAATGACTGTGATTTCAGGTTTCATTCAAATGATGAATACAGATGATCAACACCCCTATCAAACTTATACAAAGTTAATAGCTTCAGAACTTGAGCGAATCAACTTAATCATCAGTGAGTTTTTAATTCTCGCAAAACCTCATGTCACAAAGGCAAAAGAATTTCATATTGAAAGAATCATTCAAGATGTCGTGCTTCTATTTAGTCCAGAGCTTAATTTAAGAAGTATATTACTGAAAGAATCTTGGAATGCCCAAAATGCAATTGTTATTGGTGAGCAGAATCAAATTAAACAGGTAATAATCAATATTGTTAAAAATGCAATTGAAGCACTGACCAATGAAGGCTCCCTAGAAATCTCTACAGATTTGGAGACAGATGGATTTGTCAGTATTCATATTCGTGATAATGGTGCTGGTATGACGCCGGAAGTTGTGAATCAAATATTTGAACCCTTCTTCACGACGAAAACCACAGGTACTGGACTTGGAATGATGATTTCCGAAAAAATCATTCAGGAGCATGCCGGGAAAATTACTATTAATAGCCAACTCAATAAAGGCACTACCGTATCAATCTTACTCCCTTATAATAAAGCAGAAAAATCAGCGACTTCCAATTAAAATGAAGGTCGCTGATTTTTTAGTATTAGTATATTTTTTTCTTAGCTTTGTAAAACTGTACTGTTCAAGGAACGAAGGCTAAGAACGCCACCTCGTGTGGCAACGCCTTCGTGACCAACCTCCTGTTGGCCCGAGGAGGCTTGCTAGTTCATCCGCGGAAAGGGAGCTGATTCCCTCTAATCTTAATAAATGTTAACATAACCATCTATTTAAGAAGAGTCTTCACAAGTTTCACTTTGTTTTTATATGGTGGAAATACAATATTCACTGGAAACTTGGTACTCTTTTTCAATATTGATTTGGCATGAGTAAATGCTTCGAAACTATATTTCCCATGATAAGCGTTCAGACCGGATGACCCCACACCGCCAAACGGCAAATGAGCACTCCCTACATGGGTCACTGTATCATTGATACACCCTCCACCGAAAGGCAGTTCATCCAAAAAGTACTGAATGGCATTTTCATTTTCAGAAAATAAATAAGCAGACAATGGTTTTGGTAACTTTCTAATTTGTCTTATTGCACTTTCCAATCGATCATAAGTCATGATTGGTAAAATTGGTCCAAAAATCTCATCTTCCATAGAAGGGCTATTCCACGAAACCCCGTCTAGAATGGTTGGTTCAATATATAAGTCACTTTCATCCATATTTCCACCGGAGACAATGTGGGCACCTTCATGTCTGATTAACTGTTTTAATCGATCGAACTGTTTTTGATTAATAATACGGCCATAATCCGGACTCTTTTGTAGGTCTTTCCCGTAAAAGTCTTTTATTGTTTTCCTTAATAACTCAATAAATTGATCTTTTACTTTGTGATTCACCAGTAAATAATCAGGAGCCACACAAGTTTGTCCGGCATTGACGAATTTACCCCAGACGATACGCTTCGCAGCGACTTCTAAATTTGCGGTATGATCAATGATTGCAGGACTTTTTCCGCCAAGTTCTAACGTCACAGGAGTCAATCTTTCAGCTGCAGCTTTCATGACGATTTTTCCGACTTGAACACTTCCGGTGAAGAAAATTTTATCGAACGGTGCATGAATAAGAATGGATGTCTCATCCCGTTCACCCTCAACCACACGAATATATTCTGGTGGAAATGTTGATTCAATGATTTTCTTGATAACGATGGCCGTATGAGCAGCCGATTCCGAAGGTTTGACGATAGCACAATTCCCTCCAATCATCGCACCAATCAGTGGTTCCATGACCAGTTGAAATGGGTAGTTGAATGGACCAATAATCAAGACAGAGCCATAAGGTTCACGAATAATGAAACTTTTTGCTGGTTGTAAATGAAGAGCCGTTTTAACTGCTTCCGGTTTCATCCATTCCTCTAGATTCTTCAACATATATCCGATACTATCTAATACAAACCCTACTTCTGTGGCATATGCTTCAAATTCACTTTTATGTAAATCATCATAAAGTGCCCGTACGATTTCTTGTTCATGAAGTTGTATAGCCTGCTTCAGTTTAGTTAATTGCTGCTTTCGAAATGCTGCTGATTTTGTGGCGCCTGTATAGTAAAAATCATGTTGAGATTGAATCATATGGTCAACGTCCTGCACTGTGAAATTCATTCTATCACTCCCGTCATCTATCACTTTATTGTAACGTGTAGTGTGATTGCACGCAAAAAAGACACCTTCAAAAAAGGTGTCTACATATGTATTCCACTTACCTAAAAGGAATTTACTTAAGTCAATAATTCATCAATCCAACGCTGCACGATTAACCCTTCTTCAAAGGACACAAGCGAAGCTTCTTTTCCACTTCTCGCATCATGACAAGCATCCCACAAAGATTTGGTTGTTTTATTGATTTCGACTTTTTTCTCCGGCTCATCCTTTTCGCTTCCCCATAGTTCTGACCAATTTCTAATTGTCATCACTTTCTTTGTTCCAAACACTTTGAATTCCAAAAGTTCTTCCTGTCCTACTCCGCTTAAGCCATTGATTAGAATATGAATTCCACTGTGAGTTTGACCGAATGCAGAAGTTCCTGTTTCAGATAAACTTTGATCTTCAGGATATTTTGTATGATGTGCTGAAAATGTAAATTCCCCAAAAAGTCGATACATGATTTGAAGATAATGTGGAAATACTTCTCTTATAAACCCACCTTGAGCACGAGAACCAATCCATGGATTCTGTTGCCATTTTCTTGGCCAATGCGGGAAATATGTTTGAAGTTCAACGCGAAGTATTTCTCCAAGTGTATTGTCTTCAACTTCATTCATTAACGTTTGAATTGCCGGACTATACATAAGAGGAAAATGCATCGCCGTTAAGACATTTGCTTGTTTAGCACTTTCAACCATTAATTTCCCACTTTCCACATCGTGAGCGAGAGGCTTTTCAGATAACACCAAACAGCCTTTTTCAGCTGCTTGTAAAGCAAGTGAGGCATGACTATTAGGAGGTGTACCTATATACACCCAGTGTGGTTTCGTCTCAAATAATTCTTCAATGGAATTTGCTATTGGCAACTCGTATTTACTTTTCATTTCTTGTAATCGTTGTGCATTCTCATCAAACGCACTGACAATTTTGCAATTAGGATTAGCTAAAAGTTGATTGATAATACGTTCTCCTACAATACCAGTACCAATAACCGCAAATGTTGTTTGATTCATATCGCTCACTCCTTCGTATAGTTTTTGCTTCTATTTAAGGTCTTAAGAAGTATTTATCAAAAAAGTTGTTTATATGTGTAACTTTTTAGGGTAAAGAACTAACAAATAATTTAAGACAATCAAAGGAGGAAATAACATGTTAAAAACAGAAACTTGGTGGGAACCTATCTTTTCAGGAAACTTAAGCCTAGGTATCAATAAGGAACGTTTAGCTGAATTAGAAGAAGAATCCTTCATCTACTTCAATGAAATTGAACAAATTGAAACGACGGAACAATAAATTTGAATATAGAATTTCGATTCCAACCTACATAAGACCGCTTCCCCTTCAAGAAGATGACGGAGAAGCTGTCTTTTTTTGTTCGAATAAATAGAACATGCCGTAATATACAAAAGCGCTTACTACAGCTAGTATCGCAATGATGGTAAATGTCCAAAAGAAGCCGAACCAAACTGTTAGTGGAATGGATAATGGGGCAATCATTCGGCCAATTGTGTAACGTAGACTAGCAGCCGCAAAATACTGGCCTCGCATATGTTCTGGTGCCAATTTTGAAATAAAGCTTTGCTGCAAGCCTACAATCATTAACTCACCAAATGTAAAGATTGCCATCGCCAAAAGAAAAATCCAAAATAAATCAAACAGAGAAAAAACAATCATGGCCAATGCATACAAGATGGATGATATGAAGAAAATGTTTTTCTCTTTAAACGACGCAACAAACCGTGTAACAGCAACTGTCAACAAAGCTACAAGTAATCCATTCTCTGAAATAAGTACACTAAAGGCAAGTTCACCTGTAAGCTTTATATCTGTTCCAAACCAAGTTCCCAAAGATTGATTTCCGATTACTTCCTTAATATATACCGGTAGCAGTAAATCCAATTGCATAAACGTTTGTGCACTTAGTATTCCTGCAATAATGAAAAGCAGAAACAATTTGTCGTTCAGAATCACACCGTAATCTTTCACTTGTTTTTGGATGGCATGCATAAATCCACGTGGTGCCCCTTGTGCATCATCATCTGAACGAACTGGTTTCGTCTCTTCAGTAAATTTAATGAGGATCCATGCCAGTAATAAACATACGAGACCTGCGGTTACCATCAATCCGAATCTATAGCTAAAAAAGAAAATCCCTCCAAGAATCGGTCCAATAACAACAGCAATATTTATGGAAGTATAAAAAACGGCAAAGACATCACTACGGTGCTCTTCTGGTACTACATCTGCTACCATAGCCTGACTTGCTGGCCAATAGAGAGAGCCAAACATACTTGCGATAGTGAATGCGATAAATCCTAAGCTAGGTGAATCTAAAATAGGTGAATTTGCAAGTGCAAACAGGAAAAACGCGCCCCCTTGACCAAACGAGGATAAGACCATCATCGTTCTTCGACCAAACTGATCAGCACAATAGCCTCCCGCTAAATTGGCTCCTACTGAAAACACTTGCGATAAGATAAGCAATAAACCGGCAGTAGTTTTACCAAACTCCTCTGCAAAATAAATGGCAAGGAAAGGGAAAAACATCCAAAACGTAATGTTCATAAACGCTTCTCCTATTAACCTTGCTCTCAAACTTCGATCCCAATCTCTAATTCTCATGATGTCTACTCCCCAAGATCATTATCTGATATTTCATAAAATTATTGTATCATTGGGACCCATTAAATAGACATACATAATTCGACTGAATGACAGAATTTACTCAATACTTCTCCATAAATAAAGCGATGCGTAGCTTAAATAAGGAGACCATTCCGGAAAATGCGAAGAAATTTCCGCAGCTTTCGGTTTATCTGCTGTTCCCCAAATTTTTTTCAATGCATTTTGCAAACCGATATCTGCAAGTGGAAATAAATTAGGTCTGCCCAATCCGAAAAGCAAAAAACTTCCCGCTGTCCATGGGCCGATTCCACGATATTTCACTAGAGTCTCAATAATTGTTTCATCATCTTGATAAGAAAGTGATTCGAGATCCAATTCTCCGTTTGCAATCGCTTTTGAAACACCGATTACATATTCTGCTTTTCTCGTACTGAATTGCAATTTCCGCAGATCTTCAACTTGAAGTTCCCCTACTGCAGAAGGATCAGGATACACCCATACTCCTTCCACTTGTTCGCCGAATGTATGAACAAATCGCTCTGTTAATGTATGTGCAAAGGATAAATTCAGCTGCTGGTGAATAATGCTTTTCATTAAGGTCGCATACAACGAAAATTCCCGAATGATGGGTGTCCCCCGGTGTTCTTCAAATAGTAAAGCAAGGTTCGTTTTTGCAAAGTGTTCATGAATAGGTTCTAGGGAACGGTCGAAATGAAAAATTTCTTTGATTTTCTGGATTTCTTTATCGTCTTCAAGTCCTATTATTTTGAATACAGGCTCATCGGTTGTACCAAAGGCTTGAACTTTATAAATTTTGCGCTCTTCAGTTGGCACCATTACATATCGCTTTTCTTTGTTTAAAGAAATTAATGGGTCCATTGATAATCGATCGAGCACACGCTCGAAATTATAAGGGAAATCTAAATGAATAGTTTCTGTCATAGTCGTTTCCTTCCTGTTCGGTTATATTTAGTACATACATTTTGACAGTAAGAATCTAGGGATATAAATGAAAAAATGGTTGTGGCTCCTTCTCGTTCCAGTTCTCTTCGCAGGCTGTGATGTGAGTTCGAATTCTACTGATAAATCAACCAGTGCAAACGATACGATTCCAGTCGAATTGATTGCTGTCATTGATGGAGACACCATTAAAGTAAAGTATAACGGAAAGATAGAAACTGTCAGGTATTTATTAATCGATACTCCCGAAGTAAGACACCAAACACTTGGGAATCAGCCTTTTGGTGACGAAGCGAGTGAACGCAATGAACAGTTACTGAAGAATGTTGCTGTGTCTCTCAAATTTGATGAAGGAGACCGATATGATGATTACGAACGTCTTTTGGCATATGTTTATGCAGATGGACAATCCGTCCAAGAAATATTGCTATCCGAAGGGCTTGCTCGTGTTGCCTATATTTTCCCTCCAAATGATCGTTATGTAGATGCTTACAAAGAAGCCGAAGCAATTGCCCGTAAAAACAATTTGGGAGTATGGGAATATAAAAACTATGTAACCAAAAGAGGATTCGATGAAACAAAAGTTGAAGAAGAAAAACAGAAGTAAATAAACATCCGAGCGAATGCTTAATTAAAGGCAATATCAATCGTGAAAACAAGAAAATTTATCACATACCAACAGGAAAATATTATGAACAAACAAAACCAGAAAAATGGTTTTGTTCAGAGCAGCAAGCATTGGATGCAGGATTTAAAAAATCTGGGGAATAAGTAAAGGAGAAATGAATATGCAAGTACTTGTCTTAAGGTTTGATTACAAACTTTCCACAAAATTAGAGCATGATAGCAAAGACTTACACTTAGCTTCAAGACGGGGCAATGAAACGCAAATGCCTCCACATATTAGCCTGTTTTCTTTTGAAAAGATCAATCCGGCGACATTAAAAGAACAAGTAAACAAATGGATAGAACAACAAAAACAACTAGACATTTCATTTTCTTCATTAGGTTTCTTCAAACAGAATGGTACTTTTTTTGTAGCTTCCGTCGTTACAAAAGAATTGGAGAAGTTTCATCGGGAATTATTTTCATTAATTTCGCATTTACATACGAATGAAATATCTCCCTACCTGCCAGGTAAATGGGTTCCTCATTCATCACTGATTAACAAAGTGCCTCTCACAGCGTGGGGTCCGCTTTTCCAGAGAGCCAGCTTAGCGTTTGAACCACAATCAGGCAAGGCGGTCGCGCTGGAATGCTGGTCGATTGTAAATGGATATGCACAAACTGAATGGACATATTTTTTAAAGTAAATTATTCGCATATTTCTTTATTAGGTCATTGACTATTAGCCTATGAACGATATAATAGAATTTGTCCTAGTAAAAACGATCTTGTAGCTCAGCTGGGAGAGCGCCACCTTGACAGGGTGGAGGTCGCTGGTTCGAGCCCAGTCGGGATCATACGCTTAAAACGCCTGTAAACGTTGCTATATCAATGTTTACAGGCGTTTCTTTTTAGTGAACCATCTTCCCAAAAATAAACGTAAGTGATCGAATAATCATCCAAAGTCCTAGTAAAACTGTAGAAGCTGAAATCTTCTATCAATGGAGATGAAGAAGCCCCTTATATGCTTGTTTCATAAGATCCAGAAGATGAAACTTATAACTTTGTATATGAAGGTGCGATGTTAAAACCCATTCAATAATGTAGCAAAAAAAGAACACCGATTATATATCGATGTTTACAAAAAACGCCTAAAACCTTTATATATCAAGGGTTTTAGGCGTTACAAGAATTTTGGGTTTGCGTTAAAACGGTACATGCGGAGCATACCTGTAAATACAGAAAGCTAACGTCTTTTCTCAGACGTTAGCTTTTTTCTTTTTTCTTATTCAACTAAAGCACCCGTTAGTTGAATTACACAATTAAGAAAATCTCTAAAATGTATCAGTTACTATCGTGATGTTTGAAATTCAAATTTTAAAGGTCTTAAAAATAATTCTTCTAATGTTTCTTTTGCATTTTTGTCCTCGAATAATATCTCATGTAAAGCATTGCATATTGGAAGTTCAACTTCATACTGCATAGATAGTTCTTTTATTGCCTTAACTGTAGAAACACCTTCTGCTAATTTCTCAAACCGTTCTCCTTCAACAAATGCTTGTCCGAATTTTCTGTTATGACTATGTTTTGAAAACAATGTTGCTTCGTAATCTCCGAGATGGCTCAATCCATATATGGTCAGATCATTTCCTCCCATTGCTTTTACTAGCCGGGAAATTTCCCCTGTCCCCCTTGCCATGAGTGAACCCTTTAAACTGCTGTAATTTAATCCATCTAGCATTCCTGCTGCTATACCCATAACATTTTTTGCAGCTGCACCAATTTCATTTCCAATAAGATCTTCTCCATAATAAAACCTAATCAAATCACTGTTAAACTCTCGAGCAAGCTTTTTAGTTATTTCAATATTTTCCGACCCTATTACCATACAATTTGGGATATTATTCACATAATCTTGTACGTGTCCAGGACCAACCCATACGGCCAAATTCACATTCTTACCAACCTCTTCACCAAATACTTTAGAGAGCCTTTTCCCAGTCGCAGCCTCTATACCCTTCATACATAATAMGAATGTCTTCTCATGTATTTCATGTAAAGTTCTTAGTTGTTGTGCAAAAGGACGTAATTCTTGAGCACTTATAGAAATAATTATTATATCAGCAGATGATACTGCTTTTTCTAATGAACTACTGAGTTCTATTTCTTTTGGTAATAAAAGATAATCATTTTTTCTTGTTTCTTTTAAACTACTATAATTTCTGGAGCTTTCTCGCCCCCATAACATTACATTGTGTCCAACCTTATGAACATACCAAGCCAGGAAAGTTCCCCAACGGCCACATCCTAAAACCGAAATTCTCATTATTTTATCTTCCTCATTTATTATTTGTATTTCGAAACAAAAATGTCGATGTATTTTGTTTATCACAACTTCCACACCGATACTATCTTTTCCTTCTTCAACTAACCTGCCCCGTTAGTACAATAAGTTCAACAAAAAAAGCGTTTCCTTCTTGGATCAATGCACGCGTTAGCTTAATAAGCTCACTCTATTTCTCGTTCATATTTAATTCGTTCAAACACTTCTTTGGGCTTTAAATCATAGCCTGTTGCTCTCTTTCCACTCCAATTCCCCCCAACATATAGACCATCTCCTTCAAGACCCGTTAACCATCTGATAAGAAAATCATCTAATGTGATTTCGTGTATTTGAAATTCATTATATTCAGGAACGTTTTTTATAATTTTTTCAGCTCTTGATTTTAACGACCAGAATGGCATTGTTGTTTCACCACTGAGATTCGTAAATGAGGGAAAACCTTGTTCATCTTTTATTGCCCATACTTTTTGATGCTGCAATATCTCCTTTATAAAACCACGATATTGTGCTGATGCTTGGCTCATTAGAACACCTCAATTATATTAATTTTTCTAGAGATTATTCACTTCTTATTGAACTAACCTGCCCCGTTAGTTGAAGAAGAAAAAGGCTTCACTCTTTACTGAAGTAAAGCACCCGTTAGTTGAAGAAGAACTAAAGGTCTCTACTCTTGATTAAAATGCAATAACTTATCTAATGGTATATTTGATTCTTTAAAACCATATTTCGTTAACATCATTAGTTCTATCGCTTTTTCAGGGTTCTCTTGATAAATCTTTATAATTACTTCACAATGTGCCAATGCTAAGTGTTCTGTAAGCATTTGTGCAAATTCACGCAGTATTTCTTTATGTTCATCTTTAACAGCCTCTTCAGAGAAATATGTAGCAGAGACATAGTTTGCACGCTGGTCATCTTCTTCATAAATTAAATCTGGAATTTCAAAATCATCAAATGTGGCAGGGCGAAATTCATCTAAAATGGCTAAAGAATAATGTTGGTCGCCAATTCGAACATCCCACACTTCAAAGTCCCTTAATCTAATTTTACGTTCAAAATAATCAATCATACTTATACGTCCCCTTTCAATTTATTTTAATGCTGATAATCAATCAAAATTACATCTTCTTATTCAACTATTCTCCCCCGTTAGTTCTATAAGAAAAAGGGCTGTTTAAACAGCCCAATGATCTTTAACTAAAGCACCGGTTAATGACGGTCTAGTCTTGAATGAAAGAAGGCATACAGAATGACAAGAACTTTAGTTGAAAGGCAAAGAGTATTCTTGAGGGACTTCGATTTCTTTAAAGTTCATAAATCATTACCTTTCTTATCATGCATCCTCTTATCTATACAACCAACTATTACACAACTAGATTCTACTCCATATAATTTTCGATTTTGTAATTGTATGTATTTTTCATATTCACAGTAAACTTTATCGTCAGAAGTTGCATAGGAAAGAAGAGCTTTCTCTACCGTTGTGAACTAACCCTTAATTACGGACACTTAAATAAAAGGTACCCTGCAATTATGCAGCGATCAGATGACCCCGGTATTGTGCTGGAGTCATCTTTTTTAGATTCCATTGCTTACGTCTTGTATTGTAATGTTCCAAGAAGAATTGACTGGAACAATATTTCTGTTTCATCTAATCTCCAAGTGTTCTGAAAAAAATTACTCTAATGTTAGTCTCAAGAGAGCGAACCTTTCGAGTAAATCATGCTCTAATATGTACTATTCAACATAAAAAACTTGTGAACTCCCAACCTCCAGACAATACAACCTTCCACCATAAGCACAGCCGCCATCAATTCCAATGATATTATTATCCCCAAAGTATACTTCGCTGCTTTCGTGCAAATACTTTGTCGGTGTATGTCCGAATACAACGGTCTTTACTCCCTTGTATCCCTTGTGGAACTCCTCACGAATCCACACTAATGTATGAGGTTCTGACGACTTTATTGGTGTTTCTGGATCAACTCCTGCATGAACAAAGATGTGGGTTTCTGTTTCATAGTAGTATGGAAACTCTTTTAGTATTTCAATATGTGTGCGGATGTCATCATTCATTTGAATAGGCTCAGGCATTTCGTCGGTCGTAAACCAATACTCAGCATCGTCCTTTTCAATGTCATAGTAGTAATTTTGAAGCGTTTTTATTCCGCCATTGTAATACCATCTTTTCAAGTTCATCAGATCACCATGAAAAGCATCTATCATCATCTTTTCATGATTGCCAATTAAAGCAATCGCTCCCTCGCATTTCAGCTGAATGACTTTATCTAAAACAGCTTTTGAATGGGACCCCCGATCTACAAAATCACCTAATAAAAGTAACTGGTCTCTGTCTTTGTCATATTGAACAAGCTCCAAAAGTCTCTCGAACTTTTCTATATCACCATGAATATCACTTATGGCAAGCATTCGTTTCAACTGCCTCACATCCTTATTAACTGTTAGAATAGTTTGTTTTTATTATTCTATCATATTTATAAATGGACTAAAATTTATTCTCATGTGAAGATATTCATGAGTATATAAACATTACATAGAAATTAATTGATACTGTTATATACTGTTTCACTTAAGGAAGATTTTCTTAAAGACCAAATTTTCCTTTTCTATTGTTGGCTCATTAACCAACGAAAAAATTCATCTCTTAATACTCCCTTACATCTTCCAATTTTTATAAGTAGAAAATCTATTCTTTTCATCACCTCGTATGTATTGGGTTTAGAAATTTTCAGGATTGAACTAATCTCTTTTGCTGTTAATACAAGAGGGTATGACTCAATTTCTTCTTTCTTCATTAAATATCACTCTTAACACTTCTTGTTATAAGTCCATTTTCTGTGAGCTGATTAATTCCCTCTTCAAGTTTCCTCTCCCACTCCTCTATTAATGCTAAAGATTCTTTACGTTTCTGTTCTAAGTCGCGTTTATATTCCAATAAAAAACCTCCTAAAGAATTTTCTTCTTTAGGAGGCTTTCTAAACTATCCATTTTCTTTTCCTTCGGTCACTTTTTTGTCCAAAGAAAATAAATTTTCAACAGTACCATTGTCATAGGTCCCAATAACCATAATTTACAAAATAGTAACATAATTATACATTCTCTTAATTTAGTTTCTATAAAAACCATAAATTCCTTTTGTATGATTAAAGTAGAAATACATAAATCGATTAGGAGGATTCATTATGATGACAAAATATCAAAGACGAAAAGCAGTATCGTTCATTTTGACTGTTGCTTGTGCCATTGTTGCTCTTTCTGGTTTCGGACAAAACTCCTTTGCCGATGAAACCGAGTTCCCACGCGGAGAATCGGTTGACGTTAAGGTAATGTCTTATAACATTCATCACGGTGAAGGGACAGATAAGGTTTTGGATTTGGAACGGATTGCTCAGGTTATTGAAAACTCGGAGGCAGATATCATTGGCTTGCAGGAAGTGGACAATCATTGGTCTAGTCGCAGCAACTTCGAAGACCAGGCAAATTGGCTGGCAAAACGGCTTGGCATGTTTTATGTGTATGGAGCAAACCTTGATAATGCACCATTAATCGAAGGGGAACCGCGCAGCCAGTATGGGACAGCGATTTTAAGCAAATATCCAATCTTAGATTCTGAAAACCACAAACTTACGAAAATTGGAAACACGGAGCAGAGAGGCCTGCTAGAGGCGACGATCAATGTTAAAGGAAATCAAGTTCACTTTTATAATACTCACCTAGCGCTGACTTCCGCAGAACGCGAAATCCAGATTCGGGAAGTCAATGAACTTGCTGGGCAAGTTAAAGGACCTAAAATTATCATGGGAGATTTAAACGCAAAACCGAAAAGCCCGGAAATGCAGCTGATGATTTCCAATTTTAGTGATGCTTTTGCTGATCAACCTGCAGCTTACACTTATTCTTCTATAAACCCTACTGTGAGAATCGACTATATTTTCACAACCGATAATATCGAAACAGTCAATGCCGAGGTGATTCAAACTTTAGCTTCTGATCATCTCCCAGTGACCGCTGTTATCAAACTTGAACGAAACGAGCCATTTAATAATGGACAAAAGTAGATGGGTGACAGCTTACTATTTCCGGTAAGAATTTTGGATTTTTGAGCATAGGAAACACTTTATGCACTTAAGAGCTAAACATTCACTATAAGCCAGACAGGAATACTATGAATGAATTCTCTCTTCTCGGATCTGAATTAGAAAACTACCTTGCATTAAAGGCTCCGGCACCTAAGCCGATTTCCCCTGATCCCAGAAGAGAGATACATTATTTTTTTGGTTATGCAGCTAAAGCGTTGTCATAGGTATTGGGATTACGCAGCTTTTTCTTTAAATGAAGTTGCCGACTCATAAGAGACGGAGAGTAAGCAATGGACAATTTACTAGATTGAAGGGTGTGTAGAGGTGAGAAAGTTCGTTTTATGGAATATGATGCTCTTATTCATTATTACGATAACGTTGTGTCCTGTTAACGCATCAGCTCACACAGATAACAGCGAGGGATATTCAAACATCACGCTGGATCGAGACAAGCTGAATGTAGAGCTTTATTTGGACTATTTTGAGCTTGGAAGGTTGATAGATTTCGAGGTTAATCCAGGTTCCTCTAAGGACCAATTGACAAAGGCATTGGAAGATAAACAGGATGCTGTAACGGAATACCTGGACTCCCATTTTCAACTATTCACGGATGGAGCTAAATCAGAAGGAATGATAAAGGCAACAGAGGTTGTAAAAAGAACGAACCGAGATTATGCCAAAATCATGCTTGAGTTCCCCCGCCCTGCCAAAGAGAAATCGATCCAAATTCAGTACAGCGTCTTTTTTGACGATAATGACCCCATGCACAGGAACATCGCAACCTATAACTTGGATAAAGCAAAAGGACAATTTGTTTTTCATGGGGGTGAACGGGAACTGCAAATCGGCAAGGAAACCATCATCGGTCAAATCATTCGGTTTATTCAACTCGGATTCCACCATATTATGATCGGGTATGACCATATCCTGTTTGTGATCGCTCTTTTACTCGGTACGCGCCGATTTTCAGATATTCTCAAAATTATTACTGTGTTTACTTTAGCCCACAGTATTACACTAGGCCTCACTGCCTTAAAGCTAATCAATCTCCCTTCCGAGATTATAGAGCCTCTCATTGCGTTAAGTATTGCATTCGTCGCCCTGGAACATTTCTTCGGATTCTCTACGAAGCTCCGTTTTGCCGTCGTATTTGGCTTTGGACTGATCCATGGGGTGGGATTTGCCGGTGCATTACAGCTGTCAAATGATGTAACCTGGCGTTCGCTTTTGTCCATTTTTTCTTTTAACGTCGGTGTTGAAGTAGGACAAGCACTGATCATCATTCTGCTATTTCCCATTCTTCTTTATATCCGCCGATTCAAATGGTCAACTGTCGTCTACGGATCGGCAACCGCCGGTATTTTTGGTATGGGATTATTCTGGTATTTTGAGCGATTTCTAGCTTAATGCTGAATCTCTTTCCTTTTCTTATAGGGGGTGGTTCAAAAAGAGTAGCTTAAGGGTGTTAAAAATACGAGATTAATAGGAGGAATAAGAATGAAACCTTTAAATGAAAAAGGGAAAACGGTGAAGGAAAAGCTTAAACCGATTACCGTAGCCGTGATGTGTAGTCTTGCTTTGGCGGCTGTCGTCAAACCGGTTGTCGCAGATAATCCTAATGCTACTGTTACGGGAACGGTGTTCGCAGACAAAAATGGAAATGGAGTCCGCGATAACAACGAACAGGGAATTCCAAATGTGTCTGTATCAGATGGTAAGAGCATTTCCGTTACCGATGATTCAGGAAAGTATACACTGACGGCAAACATTGAAAGACGCCAGTCGGATATCGTCTTTGTTACCGTTCCTAGCGGGTATAGCGTCCCAACAGACGAAAACAAAACACCCCAGTTCTATAAGCAACTTGGCAACCTCGAGGCCGGTGAAACACGAGAACAAAACTTCGGACTGCTACTTAAGCCTGAAAGCAATAATCCTAACTTTTCCTTTGCCAACGTGGCCGATGTTCACGTGGAAGCAGGGTCAAATAATAACCGTGAACGATTCACATCACAGCTAGCGCAAATTAACGAATCGACAGGAAACCCTGCCTTTATCGCCGTTAGTGGCGACTTGACCAACCGGGCGACCGATGCAGAATATCAGGATTATACAGCGAGCACAGCTACATCTGCTGTTCCTGTCTACCCAGCTGTCGGAAACCATGACTTTGCCCCAGGTTCTAGCTATCAAACAAGAGTGGACCGTTACCGCAAGTATCTCGGACCTGAGTGGTATTCATTCGATTATGGCAACAGGCATTTTGTTACATTGGAAAATACATTGGGCTTCAATGAAAATGACCAATTGGAATGGTTAAAACAGGATCTCGCCCAAAATGCAAAAGACAAAGAAGTAGTAGTATTCGTCCATAAGCCTTTGAATACACCGGAAACCCCGTCACCTGATAACACGAAGAAGTTTATTGAACTACTTAGCCAGTATCAGACACGACTGGTGATGGTTGGACATACCCATGTTAACGATGTGGCACAAGATACCATTCCAGGTGCTAACCATGTAACGACTGTTTCAAGTGCTTATACGATTGATCAGTCACCGAACGGATTCCGGATGGTTTCTTTCCAGGGCGACCACAAGAATGCAAACTATAAGATGTATGACGTTAAACAAAGCGCATCGATTGTCCATCCAGCGGCCGGAAGCGATGTTCCAAAGGGCAAAGTGGACATATTGGTAAATGCCTATAATACGACAAGCAATGTCTCTAAAGTGGAATACAGAGTAGATGGCGACTCATGGAAAAAACTGAAACAAAGCAGCGGAATGGCCTGGTTTACCCAATGGAATGCTAAAAAAGCATCAAAAGGCAAGCATGCCATAGAAGTTAGGGTAACCGACGATGCAGGAAAGGTTTGGGTTAAAAACAACACGTTCAACATCGTAGACTCTCAGCCTATCTCACCTAAGGGCGGTTCTGACTGGACGATGTTCCATGGCAATGCCCAGCATACCGGAGAGACAAAAGATACACTCGAAGCGGGTATGCGATTAGGTTGGACCTACCGGACACCAGGTACGATTCTTACCTCCTCCCCTGCCATTGCAAATGGAATGGTTTATATCGGGACACGTGATGAAAACGGCACGGACCAAATTGCTATCCATGCGGTTGACCTGGAAACCGGCCTAAAGAAATGGGCAGTAAAAGCAGATGCCCAGGTCCAAGCATCCCCAGCAGTAGCAGACGGAGTCGTTTATGCGAATTCGATTCGCGGCACACTCTATGCGATGAATGCAAAAACCGGGGAAAGGATTTGGGAAAAATCCGTTGGCAAGGATCAAGTACAGAGATCCTGGATGTATTATTCTCCAACAGTAGCCGATGGAGTCCTATACCAGGCATACAGCACAGGCAGCGGTGGTGCAATCATGGCGCTTGATGCCAAAACCGGCGAACAATTATGGAATGCTCCTTTAGCAGGCGGCTGGATCGTTGAATCCACACCTGTAGTACAAGATGGCAAGGTATTTGTTGGTGCAGACGGCGGCTGGCTGATCTCTCTTGACGCTACTACAGGCAAGGAAATCTGGCGCAAAAAACCAGCAGGCGGCTGGATGCACTCCATGCCTTCCATCTCAGATGGCCGTGTGTTTATGGGGTACCAGGGCGGTTTAATCGTCTCACTCGACGCCTCGACAGGCAACGAGCTATGGCGCTATAAGAGCTCCGATAAATCCTACATTCATGGTCAGGCAACTGGTTCCTCCCCTGCTGTAGCGGATGGAGTCGTCTACATGGGATTCCCTGACGGAAACGTTGCTGCAATAGACGCGGGCACAGGTTCTTTAAAATGGAAATATCGTACGGATGGCGGAATCATTTCATCAGCGGCCGTTAGTGGAGAAACCATCTTCATCGGTTCCAACGACGGAAAGCTTTATGCGCTTGACCGAATAACAGGACAGCCATTATGGCATCATGAAATTGGAGCTTGGGTGGCATCTTCCCCTGCGATTTCAGGAAATACGCTTGTTGTTGGTGCTCATGATGGAAACCTTTATGCATACACACCTGGAGGAAAATCTGCCCAAAGATGGCCGCGAGTAACTGGTAAGGTGACGGATGCTGATACCGGAAAACCGGTATCCGGTGCGACCGTTGTAGCGACCGATACCGAGGGGAACCGCCAGACTTCAGTAGCCAATGCTGATGGCCAATACCTAATCGGATTAAAGCCAGGCAAATATACTCTTTCTACAAAACGAAGAGGGTTTCATTCAGACACTTCTCTTACTGTCACGATGGTAGAGGGGAAAAATGAAACGAAGGAACTAAAGCTAAACGCTATCACCGAGCCGATTGCAGGAGAATCTCAGGAAGCTCCAGATTTTCATGCAGGAAGCACCCGCTTGGACGCAACAACAGGCAACCCGTACCATTACATCATCAATAACAAGGTAGAGGCGACCATCTCTACACAAGTGGCTGCCAATAATCAGGCAGGTACTTTCCAGCCAGGATGGCTAGGCGACCTTGCCCTACAGGATGATAATGCCATGGAAACCTTGGATTGGAGCGAGTTAATCCTTTCACCGACTATGAATGATCCACAAGTTCCATGGAACCGTTCTGGAGAATGGCTGTCTCTTCCTAAAATCGAGACCTTAGGAAACGCAATAAAAGCTTCCGGAGAAGCACAAATTGATCCGTCCATCAAGACGTCGGTCACCTACCAATTGCTTCCGGATGCACCGGTGGCCAAGCTAACCTTGGAATTAGAAAATACCGGAACAAAAGATTTCAAAGGATACTTCCAATATTTACTCGATCCAGACAGTTCTGATGACACGGCAATAGTTCCAGGTTTTGCAAACGTTAATCCCGGCTTCAAGACTTCCGGATGGACGGGGAATTATGTGTATGATGGGCCTAAAACCGCTATAAACAGCCCGGCACATGGGATTGCCTGGGTCAAAGACAAACCAACTGGGATCAGTGCCTTCGGTTATATTTTCGGTGCCTCCTTTGATGCAAGTGTAGCAGCAGGCGAAAAACGGACAATCAGCTGGTACCACATCACCGACTATCCTGCCGAAGGAACGAACCCCGCAGCTAATATTGAGCGGTGGGCAACACAGCTGGAAACATTGGATCCAAATGCAGCAGAGTAATCTATACATCCACTTTTACTTGACTGTTTTATAGTTTGATAGAATACTCATTAAATTGACCCTAATGAAAAGGAGTGCCGGAGTTTTCGGCACCCCTTTTTTAAGTGAATGTTGGGCAGTAAATGTTTTATTTGAAAGGGGATGCCCTTGCACATTGGTTGACATACTTCCGGATGAGGAAGTGATCACCTTCAGTTAAAAGTTGAACTAGGGGACATCAGGAAGGTAAACAAAAAAACCGAAGGCGCGACAACGCAAACGGCTTAAAGAAAAGAACGCCCCCTATTGCCACTCCGCACTAACCCGCCATAATCACCCTCTGCATTAACTATCAAATGCTACTATAGTGAAGTCATTAACTTCATTACCATTAAGAAAAAGCTCCGTGTAAAGGCAGCTTAAACTAAGCAGTTAGCCATCCATGTAGCGCAAAACCAGGCTACTACACAAGATGCTGTTTTTAAATAAAGTCACGATGTTTTTAAAAAAGACGCGATGTTTTGAATAAAATCGCGACGTTTATAAAAAAGTAGCGATGTTTTGCCCCTTTGGATCTGTTTATATAAAGGGGTGTTTTTATAGTGAAAAGTGAAAAGAAGTTCTGAACGGAAAGCGCGGATTAAGGAACTATTGAGTAGCAATAAAGTTACTCAACTAAAGGGCCATTTAATTGAATAAATCTAACCGTTTCTAGAGGAAACGGTTAGATTTACGAGAGAAAGTTTATTCACTCGTATTTTTTTAAAACAATAGCCGCATTATGACCTCCAAAACCAAATGAGTTAGATAGCCCCATATTTATTTTCACTTGGCGAGCAACAGACGGTACATAATCTAGATCACATAATGGATCAGGATTTTCTAAGTTAATTGTTGGAGGAACTATCTCTTCCTTTATGCTCATTGCTAAAGCAATTGCTTCAACTCCACCAGCTGCCCCTAACATATGACCAAGCATAGATTTATTAGCTGTTATTGGAATCTGATAAGCTAGCTTTCCAAATAGCTGCTTAATAGCCATCGTTTCAGAGATGTCCCCCACTTTTGTACTTGTTGCATGGGCACTAATAACATCAATTTCCTCAGGAGATATATTGGCATTTTTTAAAGCTGATCTCATTGCAAGATTGGCCCCTCTACCTTCTGGGTGTGTAGCTACCATATGGTGTGCATCTGAACTTGCACCATATCCAATGACTTCTGCATAAATCTTTGCCTCTCTACGTAAAGCATGAGATAAGGATTCTAAGATTAGAATTCCAGCTCCTTCTGACATGACAAATCCATCTCGATTTTCATCAAATGGACGACTAGCTTTAGTTGGATCGTCGTTTCTTGTTGATAATGCTGTAGCATTACCAAAGCTTGCTATTGATAAGTCTGTTATAGCTGCCTCTGTTCCACCCGCAAACATAACGTCAACTTCTCCAGAACGGATTAGTCTAAAGGCTTCTCCGATAGCTGTATTTCCAATTGCACATGCGGAAACAGGAGACATAGAAGGTCCCATGGCGTTCCATTGGATACTAATTTGTGCAGCAGCAGCATTAGAAATCATGGCAGGTACTAGAGTTGGGCTGACTCTTCTTGGTCCCTTCTGTCTAAGCGCATCAATATTTTCAATTAAGGTTTCAAGTCCCCCTATACCTGAACCTACGTATACGCCTAACCTTTCTCCGTCTATACGTTTGAGGTCTAACTCAGAGTCTGTCCAAGCTTGTTCGGCTGCAGCCAAAGAAAATTGAGAAAAGCGATCTAAACGTCTTGCTTCTTTCTTTCCAAAAATTTCATCTGCATCAAAATCTCGTATGACACCTGCAATTTTTGCCTTATGATTAGTAACATCAAATGTATCAATAAGGGATATACCAGACTCTCCGTTAATCAGATTGTTCCAAAATGTCTTGAGGTTGTTTCCTATAGGAGAGACTACTCCCATACCTGTAATCACAACTCTTTCCACTGTTCATCACTCCAAATCAATAATATACTTGTATTTTACAGTCACTTTATCCTATTACAAGTGATTGTTTATCCTGGTATAATTACCACTAGGTTAAATTGGTATGATGAGGAGTTTTAAAAATGAATGATAAAACTAGGCTTGAAGCTTTGTCGACATTCTTAAAAGCTAAGCGTGCTCAAATTAAGCCAGAGTCAATTGGTTTGCCTGTCGGAACCCGGAGAAGGACACCTGGGTTACGAAGAGAAGAGGTTGCACAACTAGCAGGTGTAAGTACCACTTGGTATACATGGCTAGAGCAGGGAAGAGATATAAAAGTTTCTTCAATCGTATTTGATTGTATTTCTACAGCTTTGCAATTAAATAATGATGAAAGAGACTACTTATATGACCTGGCATTAGAAGCAAAATCGGAAATTACACATCCAAAAAAGGATCAATCAGAGCTTAGCCCTTCTTTAAAACGAATACTAGCTGAATTAACATATTGTCCGACTATCATTACGGATCGACATTGCCATATTGTGGGCTGGAATCCTGCAGCTGCTCATGTTTTTTTAGATTTTGAACAAATACCGAATGATCAAAGAAATTTGATTCGTTTAGTGTTCACCAGAAAAGAATTCAAAGCATTGGCCGTCAATTGGGAACATTTTGCGAAAGGTTTTCTTGCCATTTTCCGTACCTATTATGGACACTATTTAGGCGATGAATGGTACAACCAATTTATTAAAGAAATGAGTCATTCACATCCAGAATTCCAAGATTTATGGCTAGAAAGTCAAGTGAGTAAGGCTCCAGAAATGATAATTGAATTCAGACATGCTAAAGCAGGCAAAATGTTGTTTAATTTAACTTCTCTCCAAGTTCAAGGTGATATGGATTTACGGTGCAGTATCTATACACCAGTAGAGGAAACAGATACAGAAAAGAAATTAAAACGATTAATGAAGAGGGTTTCCGTTGAAAATTAATAAAGTAATTTCGTTATTCCATTATAGGGCGCTATTGTTGTGCAAACACAGGTAGAAAATGATCAAAACTTTTTTATAAAAAATTATTCACTAGCAACAAACAACCCAAGCATTTTGACCAAACTTTTTTCAAAATGTTTGGGTTTMTMCTGTTGAAAAATCAATTTTTGTAGCATGCTTTTGATCAAACTTTATTACAAACCAACACAAGAGAGGATTCGTTTTTAATGAATCCTGATTGGATAGCTTCAGCAACTTCTTTTGCAATCTCTATAATAGTTGAGTTCTTACAAATCTTTTTGTGCCAAATATGTGCTGATGGTCCTTCTGAATTGAAATCTTTAATTAATAGGAGTTCATAGAATGTACCTTCTTGTTTACACGTAACTATGTATACTGAAAAATTTAATGCTTCAAATATTTTTTGCTTAATGATATATTGCTTGTCAATTTCTTTAATATTTAGGGTCATTGGTAGCACTTCATTATTATTTTCAGACAATGTTAACATTGTAAGCCCCCCTAGATTTATAATTGACCACCCAATTTTATTAGTAACGAAAGAAACGAACAAAAAAATAAAACGAAAAATAAAAAGGTATTGGCTCCTCCTTCGCCAAATACCATGATAGCCACTCAAGCTATCCCCACTAATATATAGATTAACGATGTGTTGYTAATATAATACGTCCTAGATGTTATAAATTTGTAAATGATCTATTATTAAACATTAAAGACTATAAACCTTCCATTCACAGTAGGTTGACATTACTTCCGGATTATAAAGTAATCAACTTCATTACTCCATAAGAAAAAGCTGCCCTGTAAAGGCAGCCAATTCTTCAACTAAGGTACCAGTTAGTTGAAGAAGCTAATAGGAATAATGATGTCATTCATCTTCTCCCTTAATTTCATCCGAAACATTCCATGTTAATTAACCCAATAATTAAGTTGGGTTTAGTTCGCTCAGAATTGACGACTTTTATTTTTTTCCAATCATTATGCTCGTGATTTGGGTTTTCTTAAAATCAAAACGATTATTATTACTAATAGGCTAACTACAATCGTCTCATATGCATTCTCTCTAATACTAGATCCTACCACCATTAACTCAGGATTAAATAATAGTAAAATGATACCTATGCCAATCGCTTCTGCAAATTTGTTTATAAACGTTTTCATAAGAGTTATATCCTCCCTTCTTCTTTTCTCTTTCATATAGCAACTCAAGAAATAACCCTATTACATATTTTATTTTATATACTGTATCTACTATTTGATAAGTTTAAGGACAAATCTATTAATAAAACTATTAATTMAATAATGAAGAAAATGGTCATTTACTTATATTATTAACAACTAATTTGACTTTTATACATACTTTCAAAAAAATTTTGAATGTAACAAAATACATTCATGCCCTTTTCATCATCCAAGAAATTGTTTCTTGTATTCCTTTTATATATGGGGGTAAATTGTTAATTTTTTTCATACTTTTCTCCACTTAATTGAACTGGATTTTCTGTTAAATACATCATTTCAACCGCGGTTCCTTCTCTTGAAGAAAGAGAAAAGTGAAATAGTATAAGGCAATCAGGTATCTATAATATGAGCTAAGAATGTTTCTACTTTCCTTAGCTCATAAAAACAAGGCCAATCCTCAGAAAGGATTGACCTTGTTTTTTGTGAATTTATTGTACTTAATGTCTAGTAGTACCTGAAGTTGTGTGTAATTCATTGTTAACGAATGAATCCGTTTTTCTGGCATTCGGAACTAACAATACGAGCAGCTTCCCATCTTTAACATCCCGTACGTATTAATCTGCCTCAGCTTCCGGAATGCCCATCCCAATTAATGCTCCAGCTAGTCCGCCTGTACCTGCACCGACTGCAGCTCCGGTTAACATAGCTACAATAGGACCTGCTGCCAGAAGTGGCCCAATTCCCGGAATTGCAAGCGCTCCTACACCTGCCAATAATCCCGCGGCTCCCCCAAGAAGCCCTCCAGTTGCCTTTAATTCCTCAACCGCCCGAAATAGTAGACGAATAACATGGGATGGCAAATATATAGTTTTTTCTATTTTTTCTTCTTGTTCTTCAACTCACGGCCCCGTAAGTTGAAGAACGACTAAATTTAAAATCGTACTATTTTGCCCCTCACTCTTTTGATTCATTTTCATTTGCAACTTTATTTATTCTTTCTAGCATTGTCGGATGTGAATAACGAAACCATTTTACGAGTAGTGGAGGATTCACCTCATTCAATCCTGCCTTCGTAAGTTCTTGAAAAGTTTTGACAGCTGCCTCCGGGTCGTCCATTAGGTTTATTGCATACTGATCAGCTCTTGTTTCCTGATATCTAGAAATATAATTTGAAATTGGACTTGAAACGAATAATAGAAAAGATGTAATAAGTAAAAATAATGGCAATGAATGAATAGCGTTTACTCGTTTAATTTTTAATACACGTCCAAAGCGATGGATAGCCCAAGGCATTATTTTAGCGGTTAACCAGAGCCCGACAAGCATCATTAGGATATAACGAGCGATTCCAAAATATATATGTTTCTCCACATAATGCCCCATCTCATGAGCCATGATGAAGAGAATTTCATTTTCTGATAAGCGGTTCAAAGTCGTATCCCATAATACTATTCTTGAATTATTCCCAATCCCCGTAACATAAGCATTTAGAGCATTTGTCTTTTCCGCCATGTTAACTTCATACACATGTTCTGTTGGAATTTTTGCTTGCTCAGCCAACGTGAGAATTTTCGTCTCTAATTCTTTATTTGTTAGTGGATAAAAATCATTATATAAGGGGTCGATTATTACTGGTTGAATAAACATGAGGAAAATGGAGAAAGGAATCATTAGTAACCAGGCATTGAACCACCATCTCTTTGTGCTTTTATTTATAAGCCAATAAAGAACCGTTACAATCACTACTGTCGTTCCTAAGTTAACCCAAAAATCAATGACATTATCTCGCATCCAAGAATTGAAATCCTGGGTACTAATCCCATATTTTTCACTTAAGAAATATCTGTAATAGTCTAAAGGAAATAAAACAATAAACGTAAGAACAGACAGTAAAAATACATATACTGCATTTTGCAAAATTGCCCATTTTTTTTGCAAAGGAATCCATCTTTCAAACGCTTGTGAAAGTCCAGTAATCAGTATAAATAAATAGACAAGCCATTCAAACGGTATTGATACAAAAAAGAGAAAATTCTTTATTCTTGAATACTCCTCACTAAGGTACAATTCTCGATCCGACATAAAAACATGCGGATCTGCAACAGTTCCTTTTAAAGTTGCAGGTATACCCCCACTGCCACTATGGAAGATATAAACATACATCAGGAAAGCATATACCCCAAATAAGAAAAGAGCATTAATTCCCCATTTTTTCGTCAAATCCACTTCACCTCCACTCACTCTCTCTTACATACATTTAGTGTAATCAAAAACAGAAAAGATAGAACCATATTCTAACAAATATGCTTTATTTCCAACTATTCTATTAAGAAAAGCCCACTTTGGACGGACTTAGAGATATCATCACAGAGTATTTATTAAAATGAAAGGAGTGCTGTATTAAAGCCAATATCTAATCAAAACCTAACGAACAATTGGCATGCACATCCGAGTGGACAGATTCTTTTGGTTACTGGCGGAAGAGGCTGGTATTAGGAAAAAGGAAAACCTGCTCAAGAAATATATCCAGGAGATGTAGTGGAAATACTTCCAAATGTAAACACTGGCATGGTGCTGCAGCTGATAGTTGGTTTGTTCATCTTGCCATTGATCCAGATACAACAGTAGGTCCTCCTGAATGGTTCGAAAAATGCGTTAATCCTTCTTTCTATAACCTTAACACCTAAACAAAAAACGCCTAAAACCTTTATCTATCAAGGGTTTTGGGCGTTACAAGAATGGTGGGTTATTTGCGTTAAAACGATACATGCGGAGCATACCTGTAAATACCGAAAGCTAAAACTGCTCCGATAGTTCAATAAGAAAAAAGGCTTCATTCCTTATTGAAGTAAAGCACCCGTTTGTTGAAGAAGGTTATTTAAAATTATCAATATTAAAGTGGAACCAACTTTATCCTACTATTTTAGGCGATGAGCATTACCCTTCAAACACTACATTGTTTTCTTCGTATGTCAAAGGACCAACTACATTGATTTCATTTCCAAGTTGCGCTGCTAATTGGAGTACATAAAATACTGCCTATTCAGGCTCTTCATTTTTTAATTCCGTTTTACATACTAGCTCATACTTTGTCTTATCTTTCCAATATTGCTCCAAAGATATAGTTACAATTTTATAGTTTACTGCAGACGTTGAAGCAACCAATAAAATGCTAAAACAAAAATAAGGCAAGACGCTGAGATCATCATTTTACGATACCATGGGAACCTGCGCAGCCAATTCAAGAGAGGCAGTAATAGACACAATACCATGAACTGACCCGTTTCCACTCCTAAATTAAATGAGAGGAGTGTGCCAATCAGATTGCTCTTTGGAAGTCCTATTTCAGTCAAAGCCCCGGCGAAACCCATACCGTGAATCAGGCCAAATATGGCTGTCAATAGCCACCGCCATTTCACCTTTTGAACAAATATATTTTCCACTGCCACATAACAGATGGTCAGCGCTATAAAAACTTCGACCCAATGCGAACTGACCTGAATACGGTCGGTGGCCACCAAGAATAGTGTTATGCTGTGGCCGATTGTAAAAGCAGTAACAATTTTCAACGCATCCTTGAAGCGAGATGCGATTAATACTAAGGATAACAAAAACAGCATATGATCGAACCCGGTCAAAATGTGTTCGATTCCAAGTACAAAGTATTTCCATAGGACGGATTCACTTTCAGGCTGAGCAATGGTGATCTGAACATCTTTTTTTTTGGTATCAAGAATATTCTGATAGAAATATTCCCCTGAATGGACCAAAAGTACATTCGTATGTAGAGGCGCATCTTCAAACATCAGATTGTAATGAAGATTAAATTGTTCGATAGCTTCATCGGCGGTTATCCTTAATTTAAAAATTACGCCAATCGTGGAACCCTTTTCTGCCAACTCCATCGAAAGCATTTCCATCGTTAAGGGCTTCGAATCCACATCTATACGAAGATCTTTCTGTAATACCGATTCGATTCTTTCTTTCTGCGAGGACAGTTCCTCGTTATCCAGATATTTATCCTTGTTGGTATCAAATTGTTCCAGCATGTCTATTTGATCAAGAAAAAGTTCATAGTCAATCGTTTTCCCTTTAATGTTTAAATTCGAGTAACCCCTACTTTTGTCGGTATGGGCAAATGAAGTGCTGGCATTCGCACAAAATATTAAGGTGACTATGAACAAGGACAGGAATGCACGTAGTTTCAAAGCGAGACCTCTTTTCATCAAAGTTAAAATCTAATCCCTCGGAGCGAATCGTAATTGTGTCAATAAATATTGAGCGCCTTAATATAGAACGTCCCGCAGCAAATATTTTGCCGCGGGACCTCTTTTCATCAAAGTTTAAATCTAATCCCTTGTGCGAATCGTAATTGTGTCAATAAATATTGAGCGTCTTGCAGCACATGCTGCTGTGATTTCCTCCCATACAACATTCACTGCCCCTGTTGTTCCGTCATTGTATATGGCCTCAACCTTTGCAGGAAGTGCGGGTATTGCCTATGCTCGTATTCACGGCAACCGGTTTGAAGTCTACGATGTCTTCGGTATTACACTTTCTGTTTCAAGGACGCTAATCTCCGTAGCCGGAAGCACTGGCGCTAAAATTTTCATTTCCGACAAACCGACATTTGGTCCGCTTCCACCGGATACCTGGAATTTGACCCATGTCACCGTCTTGTCAGGGAAAGTTACAGAATAAGCGCTCCCGTCATTCGGGATTCCTGAAACCGTCACAGTGCTTCCGTCGCTAAAGGTAAGTGTTCCGCCGGGCGCCCAGTCAGCTAAATAGGGCCGATCATAGAAGGTAATCTTGCTGATCGTTTGATTCGTCGTCCAATTCACCTGGATCCATGGATTCTGTTCTCCCTTGGACGCCCATTCGCCCGATTGCCCTATGATGCCATCGAACACTTTGTCGGGAGAACGAGCGGCATCGTAATACGATGAAGCGGTAACTGCGGCGGTCCACGCTGGGATCTTATTAACAGTTACTCTAATGCTTGTTGTTAAAGGCACGTTATTGGGATTTGCCACCCCATTTGGCAAAGTTACAGTTCCATTTACAGTGAAGGTCTGCGCCGTCGTGGCAGTGGGATCATAGTTTGAAGCATCTACATTCCATGTCACATTGGCATTATCCACCTTGCCTGCATCGGTATCCAAGGATACTTTCTTTGGAAATCCAAGGGCGTCCGCTGTCTTCGCCGTTCCGATTGCCACCTCTGTGATGTCAGCAGGTACTGTGATGCTGTTCAATTTTTTTTCTTGAATTTCTATCAATTCAAACCAGCGAAAAACCCAAAAACCTGCATTTACATTCAGCCTTATTTTATGTGAGCCTTCACTCAGTCTGACCGTTTCGGATTTAATGACATAGTTGGTCGGACCCCCGGTTGAGATTGAGGTTCTCGTTTGAGGTACTCCATCTACCAGGAATTCAACCTCTCCCGTATACCCCGCGTTTGATGCTACCTTGTAATTTAATTGATAGAATCCCGATTTTGCCACATCTACGTTATATTCCATCCAGTCGCCTATTTCCATAGCACCCACTCGCCATGCGGGTCCGCCATCATTAATCCGTTGATTTCTAAGTACAGCACCCTGTTTCGAATTGTAGTTTGCACTTTCTATCCTTCCTGGCACCAATGCTGAACCAGGCAATACATCTAAAATATTTACATTAAAGCTGGCTGTCTTTCCACCTAGAGTCACAGCCAGTTGCACTTTTCCTATACGAAAGGACTTAAAGCCGGTAATATTATCAACCGTTACGTTTTCCACTTTTGTTGTTCCATCGCTGTAAGTGCCTGTCACAACCAGCCCGTCTATATTAAGCCCATCTCCCTGCAGGTAATTCAACTTTGTTGGCAGTTTAGTTATTTCGATGCTTTGCAACTTAACGTTAGAAGTCTCGTTGGCAATTGCCATGATCTGATCTGTAGACAATGCTTGATTGTAAACCCTTACTGCATCAATACGTCCATTGAAGCTTTGTTGGCCTCTACTGTCTGCACCGATATACGTTCCCGTTGTTGGCGTATAAGGAGCTGTTGTATTATTGGTTACCGGTGTGCTCTTGCCATTGATATAAAGCTCCCAGGTGCCGCTTCTTCTTGCCGCCGTGATATTGGTCCATTGGCCCGCCGTCAAAGCAGTCTGCGATCCAAGGATCGTCTGCCCGTTGATTGCAATGGACACCTTATCGCCTTGGTCATGATCCAACACGATGGAATATCCATTGGTAAAGCCATCACCATTGGACAATATTTGTTGAGATCCTGAGGTTGCACCATTCCACTTCACCCAGGCTGTTAGCGTTAGATTGTTCTTTTTATTGGATACAAGATCTGTACTTGCATAATTACCGTCTGCACCGTTCAGGCTGAGTGAAGCGGAACCTTCCATTTTATCCGTCTTATCAAAGGCAGCACTTCCATGCAAAGTTGCATTAAACCCATTCTTGATACTGTCGTTGCCATTGTCGTTAAATCCCCACATCCTTTTGGGATCGTTACCATCTATAATTTGGAATTTATCTATGTTCACACCCGCTGCGTTGCTATCGCTTTTTATGACGATCTTGTTATTTGGACCCGGATTCAGCTCAACAGGTACCACCAATTCGTTATACGAACTCATGCTTCCGGTAGTAGGAAAGCTGAGCGTCTGTACTTTGGCTCCATTT
>NZ_JBFUIO010000026.1:0-33467 GCF_056401835.1 Paenisporosarcina sp. P4_D4
CCCTTTCTCTATATAAGCGCATGTCCAAAAAGAAGCATTGAAATACAAACTTTTTAAACAACCTTTACATTAAGTATACAAGAATCAGAAATTTTTTGCATTCGGTTTGTTGTATCCGTACTGTTCGAAGAACTCCTCGCGGAAATCTCCAAGACGATCTTCACGAATTGCCTGACGAACTTGTTTCATCAAATTCATCAAGAAATGCAAGTTGTGATAGGAAGTCAAACGAATCCCAAACGTTTCTTCCGCTTTGATTAAATGGCGGATATAAGCACGAGAGTAGTTTTTACATACGTAACAATCACAGTTTTCATCGATTGGTCCGAAATCACGGGCATATTTAGCCCCTTTGGCAACTAAACGGCCGTTACTTGTCATCAATGTACCATTACGAGCAATACGCGTTGGCAACACACAGTCAAACATATCAACACCGCGAATGGCTCCGTCGATTAGAGAATCCGGTGAACCGACGCCCATTAAGTACCTTGGTTTATCAGAAGGCATGAATGGTGTCGTGAATTCAAGCACACGATTCATGATGTCTTTCGGCTCCCCTACAGACAATCCACCAATTGCGTAGCCCGGGAAATCCATTGAAACAAGGTCAGCGGCACTTTGACGGCGAAGATCTTCATATTCCCCACCTTGGATAATCCCGAATAATCCTTGGTCTTCAGGACGCGCGTGTGCGTTCAGACAACGTTCAGCCCATCGAGAAGTTCGTTCTACACTTGATTTCATATATTCACGTGTCGCAGGGAATGGTGGGCACTCATCGAATGCCATCATAATATCGGAGCCTAATGCGTTTTGTATTTCCATCGCTTTTTCAGGACTTAAGAAGAGCTTATCACCGTTCATATGATTACGGAAATGAACGCCTTCTTCTTCAATTTTACGGAACTCGCTTAAACTGAAGACTTGGAAACCACCGGAATCCGTTAAAATCGCACGGTCCCAGTTCATGAATTTATGCAGTCCGCCTGCTTCTTTAATAATTTCGTGGCCTGGACGTAACCATAAATGGTACGTATTACTCAAAATGATGCCGGCTTCCATCGTTTTCAATTCTTCAGGAGACATTGTTTTAACTGTCGCTTGTGTACCGACTGGCATAAATGTCGGTGTTTCAAATGAGCCGTGAGGTGTATGAACAATACCTAAACGCGCTCCTGTTTGTTTACATGTTTTAATTAGTTCGTATCGAATCGCTGTCATGCACGAACTCCTTTCTGATTTGCGGACGGGCGAATAAACATCGCGTCGCCAAAACTGAAAAATCTGTATTGATGGTTTACTGCCTGCTTATAAGCATTCAGAATTTTATCTCGTGATGTCAATGCACTGACCAACATCACAAGCGTAGATTTCGGTAAATGGAAATTTGTAATCAAGCCGTCAATGCACTTAAATTCATAGCCTGGGAAAATGAAAATCGATGTCCATCCGTTATCTTCCTGCAATTGGCCATTAAATTTATTGGCTACCGTTTCAAGCGTACGTGTAGAAGTAGTACCGACAGAAATGATGCGACCGCCTGACGTTTTCACACGGTTAATTGTATCTGCTGTTTCTTGTGACAATCGATAAAATTCCGAGTGCATTTCATGGTCGTCTATCGAATCGACACTGACAGGTCTGAACGTTCCAAGACCAACATGAAGTGTGATGAACACTACTTCCACGCCTTTTGCACGAATTTCATTTAATAAGTCGTCCGTAAAATGAAGTCCGGCTGTGGGAGCAGCTGCTGAACCTCTTTCTTTTGCGAAAACTGTTTGATAACGGTCTTTATCATCAAGTTTTTCGCGGATGTATGGCGGCAACGGCATATCTCCGAGCTGATCGAGAATTTCATAAAAAATGCCGTCGTAAGTAAATTTAAACAGACGTCCACCGTGGTTGGCTTCTCCGACACATTCTGCACGCAACAAACCTTCACCAAATGACACGACCGTGCCAATTTTAACACGTTTTGCAGGCTTAACAAGTGACTCCCACACATCTTCTTCCGTCTGTTTCAACAGTAGAAGTTCAATGTTAGCACCGGTCTCTTCTTTTACACCCATCAGTCGTGCAGGAAGAACGCGTGTATCATTTAGGACTAGGCAATCTCCAGCCTGAAATTCATCTACGATATGTTTGAATGTATGATGGGTAACTTCCCCACTGTCTTTATCTAAAACTAAAAGCTTGCTCGATGTTCGGTCGGCAAGCGGCGTCTGTGCAATTAATTCTTCTGGTAAATAAAAATCAAAATCTTCTACTTGCATGATTATACTTCCTTTAATCTTTATTCCTCAAAATATGGGAGGTTAAAATGGTCATACGCGAGTTTCGTTACCACACGCCCTCGAGGGGTACGTTGTAAGAAGCCGATTTGCAAAAGGTACGGTTCATAGACATCTTCTATAGTTGTCGATTCTTCACCGATACTTGCAGCGATGGTGTCGAGACCAACAGGGCCACCACGAAAACGTTCAATCATGCCCAAAATCAATTTGTGGTCAATATGGTCAAGACCAAGTGCATCTACTTGCAAGAGTTCGAGTGCCTCCTGAGCAGTTTCAATCGAAATCGTACCATTTCCTCTGACTTGGGCAAAATCGCGTACACGCTTCAATAAACGGTTTGCAATACGAGGAGTACCTCGTGAGCGGCTGGCGATTTCACCTGCAGATGGATGGTCGATTTCCGCATCAAACAATGTTGCGCTACGGGATACAATTTCAGTCAACGCCTGGTTGTCATAGTAATCAAGTCTCAGCAGAACGCCGAATCGATCTCGCAGGGGAGCCGATAAAGCACCGGCTCTTGTCGTTGCACCGATTAAAGTAAACGGTGGCAAATCAAGTCTGACAGACCTCGCTGATGGTCCTTTTCCTACGACGATATCCAGACAGAAGTCCTCCATCGCGGGATATAACACTTCTTCAATTGAGCGATTCAGACGATGGATTTCATCGATAAACAACACGTCACCCGGTTCAAGCGAGCTAACAATTGCCGCAAGATCTCCTGGTCTTTCAATCGCAGGACCACTCGTCATACGGATATTGACGTTCATTTCGTTTGCAATAACGGCAGCTAAAGTTGTTTTTCCTAGCCCTGGAGGTCCATACAGAAGTACATGATCCAAGCTCTCTTCACGCATTTTTGCTGCTTTTACAAAAATGTCTAAATTATTCTTTACTTTATCTTGTCCAATGTACTGAGACAAATACTGCGGACGCAACGATTGTTCAAAACGTTCATCGAATTCTGAGACGCCGCTTGAAATCACACGTTCTTGCATGACGTTGACCTCCTTTCATTAACTGAGTTTCAACAACAACTGTAATGCTTTTTTCATATAGCCTTCCGTATCAAGTACTTCGGGCAATGCCTCTAATTGTGGACGCACTTTTGTTAATTCACGTTCTGAGTAACCAAGTGCCGCAAGGGCTAAGAATGCTTCTTCTATTTCGTGTTTGCCTGACGTCTCCGGGAATAATTGAAGTTCATCTTCTCCGCTTGGCATTTCGAAGTCGATTGATAAATCGCCAAGCTTTCCTTTTAAATCAAGAATCATTTGACGTGCCGTTTTTTTTCCGACACCCGGGAATTTCACTAAAAATGACTCGTCTTCCCGTTCAATCGCTTGCACAACCTGAGAGGGTTGTCCACTAGCCAAAATAGCCAAGGCCCCTTTTGGACCGATGCCTGATACTTGAATCAGCTTACGGAACAACTCGCGTTGATCAAGCGATACAAAACCAAAAAGCAATTGGGCATCTTCTCGGACATGCAAGTGGGTGAAAATTTGTTGGAGTTCTGATGATACTCGGAATGCGTAAGGATTTGGCGTGTAAATCTGCCAACCTATTGATTGCTGTTCCAGTGTCATATATTCCGGTGTAATACGTGTAACCAAGCCTTTTATGTAATCGTACATTTAAAGTCTCTCCTCACATTCAACGTACTGATTATAGCATATAAAACGGATGTTCGCAGGAAGAAACCGAGGAATAAACGCCGATACGAACAACATGTATTCTAGCAAGTTGCAATTTATCTACGACTGAAAATGTTTCAATTAGAACATTGTTGGGAAAAGATGTTCAATATCTTAAAATACTAAACTTGGAGGCATTACTTATGGGAAAAAATAATAATACCTTTACGCATCAGAATAATCAACAAAACCATCAAAACGAACAAGGTGAAGTGAATGAACTGAACCGCAAAGCATTGCAATATAACCAGGAGCACAGCAATCATGAAGAAAATAAAAAAGTAGAAGACGTGCAACAACAAAGTGAAAAAGAAAAAGAATAATTGTCATTAACAAACAACACCCGTGATGTCAGTCATCACGGGTGTTGTTCTGTTTATGCAGTTGTCTTACGTCAAGCGGCTACAGTCTTCCCATAGCTGCGGCATTCTTTTTAACGCATGGTTGGTGAATTTCTTTAGCTTTGGTAAAAATCCCAACAATTGTTGATCTGACAAAGTAGTCGCATACAACCACTCACGCATCAATTCATTTGGAAATAATAAATAGTTCCAATCTACATTGATGAGAGATGGATGTTCTTCTATAAGTGCATGTAAATCATAATCAAAATGCGGCAGGACACGGTGAGCCCATAAAATAAGCTCCACCTCTGCAGGTCCTATGCAGGCCAAGTCAAAGTCAATGATATACATACGGTTCTTATTATCACGCACAAAATTATGATGAACGACATCTCCGTGCAGTAGAGTTACGTTATCACGTTTGATTGGCTTGAGCTGTGCTAAAGAATCGTTGGCGAGTTTCGTAATTCTCTGGGTTTTGGAAGAACCGAGTTTTTGAATAAGAAAGGGCTCAACTTGTTGCCATTTTTCCAAACGATGGGCCCATTTCCGATTCAAATCAATCTCGTGAAAGAGACCCGACTTTTGCCACTCAACCTGCTTTCGCGTTGCGTGCAGTTTATGGAGCACTTCAAGAGATTTTTTCCGATCTTCTAATTGATTGAACTGAACTTTCCGCCCACTTTCAATCCACGGTTGCTGGATGACGAATGCATCTGGATATGGCTCAATTGGAACCATGAAGTCCGCACCCGCTTTAGTTAATTGTTCATGTATATAACGAATCTTATTTGCATCTGATTCATATTCATATTTTTTTAATGAATACGCATGGGGTCCAATTTGCCATTTCCACACATTTGGCTTTAATTGAACGTAATGCCCTCGTTCCACTTTTTAATAGTAGTGAGCGGGATTCGGATAACCCCTATGCCCTTGTGGAGCGGGCCACATATGACAAGGCATGCATGCCATGAATGGAGACATATGCTGAGGCATCATTTGGTTAGGCATCATTTGTTGTGGCATCATATATTGAGGCATCATTTGTTGTGGCATCATATAATTGCTTTCCATTTCTTCACCCATGGTTTGAGTTGGATATGGAGTTGGGTATGGATTTTGCCCATATCCCGGTTGTTGTCCGTAATGCTGTCTTCCACAACCACAAGGTTTCGGTGCTCCACATCCGCATGGCGGTGGTGGCGGTGCCCCACAACCACAAGGCGGCTGAGGATGGTACTGAGGTGGCAATGTCGGCATTTGCAGTGATGATTCCATTTCAAGTGAACTGGAATCAAGTAATTGCCATCCTTGTGACGACTTAGGCGGAGCTTTCTGTACCGGTTTTGCTGCAGGCATTGGCATCGGTTTTGCTGCAGGCATCGGCATCGGTTTTGGTGCAGGTGCAGGTGCAGGAGCTGCATGCTGTGGTAAATTTACTTGCAAATGTACGTCCATGTCAGGGACTGGAATCCATCCATAAGGAATGCCCATATATTGAGGCATCATTTGTGTCATTGCTATGTTTTGATTAATTGGTTGTGGCATTGGCTGTGGCATCGGTTGTGGCATTGGCTGTGGCATCGGTTGTGGCATTGGCTGCGGCATTAGTTGTGGCATCGGTTTTGGCATTGGTTGTGGCATCGGTTGTGGCATCGGTTTCATCGTCGGTTTATGGATTGGCGGTGCAGGTTGAGGAATCGGCTTGGGAGCTGGCTCCATTGTGTATTCCTCCTTCATTTTTTTCACTGGTCTTTCGTTAGTGAACGGGTGTTCAGCCATTCCTTGCGTTTTTGCCGTCTTTTGCGGCACGAAGATCTTCATGCCAGGGACGATATAATCGGGATTTGCCAAATGGGCATTCAAACGTTTCACTTCATCAAAAGAAACACCATATTGCTTAGCAATTTTCCACAGTGTGTCTCCTTTTTGCACAACATGTACGTGCAAAATAATTCCCCCTTTCATCTATGTATCCTATGAATCGCATTTTGATTTGGTCACATAATTGCTGTACATGATAAACTATGAGTACACGTGCTATAGATATGCATGAAAAGGACGGGATCAACTTGAAGAAATTATTAGGAGAAGAAAGACGTCATCAATTACTCAACTTGCTAAAAGAAGCTTCCGAGCCAATTAAAGGCACAGAATTGGCTAATCAAGCTGGCGTTAGCCGCCAAGTAATCGTTGGGGACATGACTTTATTAAAAGCTCGCAACGAACCGATTTTGGCCACGAGCCAAGGTTATGTATATATGAAGCAATTAAGTGTAAGCCATGCGTTCGAACGCCAAATCGCATGTGTGCATACTCCTGCCGATGCGCGGGACGAATTGTACACCTTGGTAGATGCAGGGGTCACAGTAAAAAATGTAACGGTCGAACATCCTGTTTATGGTGAACTGACCGCATCCATCATGGTGGCGAACCGCCATGAAGTCGATTTGTTTTTGACACGCGTGGAAGAAACGGGTGCTAGTTACTTATCTGAATTGACGGATGGAATTCATTTGCATTTGATTGCCGCCTCTTCAGGCGAATTCCTTAAAGCAGCAGTTGAGGGTATGCGTAAAAAAGGATATTTGGCGGATGAGGAATAAGAGAAGGACGTCGTTGCGCTATAAGCAATGACGTCCTTTTTATAAAAATGGGGAATGCTGCTCCCATTTTCGAAAAGTTGCTCCAAAGTGAGTACATTTTCGGTCAATGGTTCTCAAAAACAAAAAAGGAATGACTGCGCAATCCGCGGTCATTCCTTTTTGTAAGTAAAATATGTACCGAGAGATTTCACTTCGCACCCTAAAGCGCGTAGTTCTTCTTTCGCTCCTTGCATCATGACAGCTTGTTCATCTTCTAGTACATCCATGATAAAGAAATAATGACCTAGCCCTGTTTTTAATGGACGCGACTCAATTTTGCTTAAATTCAGCTGACGCCATGCGAATACCGACAATACTTGATGCAAAGCACCCGATCGGTCGTCTACAGGCAACTTTATCATAAGGGTCGTTTTGGGTGAGTTGTCATGACCCGTTTTATCAAGACGGATGTTCTTCTTCTGAAGAACAAAAAACCGTGTATGATTGAAATGAAAATCATGGATATTTGGTTCCACAATGGTCAGTCCATATTTCTTAGCGGCAAAATCATTGCCGATTGCTGCAATCGTCCGGTCTGGATTCTCTGCTACATATTTCGCTGCGGCTGCAGTTGATGTAGTCTGTTCCAGAGGTACTCCGCGAAATCGATAATACAAATATTTATGACACTGGGCCAGTGCATGTGGATGTGAATAGACCATTTCGATATCTTGCCAATTCTCCACTTGCTCAGGATGTACCATAAAATGTTGCTCAATCGGTGATAAAATTTCTGCCGAAACATGCAGTTCCACATCGTGAAACAAATAATCAATTGTTAACGGCACAGAACCTTCCAGTGCATTTTCCAGTGGTACCACGGCAAATTCAACTTCCCCGTTCGCCACCGCTTCAATGCATTCTGGAATTGTTGCATACGGCATCAACCATTCCCCGGCAAAGACCGTTCCTGCTGCTAAATGTGTAAAAGATGCTTCCGGTCCTAAATAAGCAACACGTGATTCCCAATCTTTAGTTAACATGTAAGACACTCCTTAAGATGCGCCGGAACTAATGACTTCCGCTGACTCGACAAAATCCAGCCGTTTCAATTGTTGAATTAAATCATCCAATTGCACATTCATGGCAGTGACATCAAGTGACAGTGTCACATTGGCACGACCTTGAATGGGAATCGTCTGATGGATTGTTAACACGTTACACAGTGCTTCAGCCACTGTATTCAATAATGTCGCAAGCGTTCCTTTGCGATCTTCCAGTTGTAAAAACACCGTTAAAATACGTTCCCGAACAATCGAATGGAATGGAAAGACAGCATCCCGATATTTATAATAAGCGCTGCGTGACAGGTCCACTTTTTTCACCGCGTCCCAAATCGACGCGACTTCTCCACTTTGCAATAACTGCTTGGCATCAAGCGTTTTTTGCATCGCTTCCGTCAGCACATCTTCACGCACTAAATAAAACCGTTGTTCAGATACGTCTTTCATAAGTCCATCCTCACTTTCTATTCGATGAATTCAAATTCGAATTCAAGGAGTCTTACTGTATCGCCATTTTCCGCACCACGTTCACGCAATGCTTCATCAACACCCATACCACGAAGTTGACGTGCGAAACGACGAATCGCGTCTTCGCGAGAGAAGTCGGTCATCTTGAATAAGCGTTCGATTGATGAACCACTTAATACATAAGCTCCATCGTCGTCACGTGAAATTTCGAAGCCATCACGTTCAGATTGGTGTTTGTAAAGAACCGTTTTATCTGATTCTTCTTCAGCCATTTCGTGAATTAAGAATTCTTCAGTTACTTCAAGTAAATCTGCAACTGCGAATAAAAGTTCATTCAACCCTTTACGTGAAAGTGCCGAAATCGGGAAAATCTTCACATCTTCCGGTAATTTCTTACGGAATTCAGCCAAGTTTTCTTCTGCATCAGGCATGTCCATTTTGTTCGCTACAATCAATTGAGGACGTTCCGTCAAACGCAAGTTGTATTGACGAAGCTCTTCATTAATCGTCACATAATCATCATAAGGATCGCGACCTTCAATACCAGACATATCAATTACGTGAACGATTACGCGTGTACGTTCGATATGACGAAGGAATTGATGTCCAAGACCTACACCTTGGCTTGCGCCTTCGATAAGACCTGGCAAATCGGCCATCGCAAAGCTACGACCATCAGTTGTTTCAACCATTCCAAGGTTAGGAACGATTGTTGTAAAATGATACGCTGCAATTTTTGGTTTCGCTGCTGATACGACAGACAGCAATGTAGATTTCCCAACGCTTGGGAATCCAACCAAACCTACATCAGCCAATACTTTAAGCTCTAAAACCACTTCAATTTCTTGTCCTGGTTCGCCTTTTTCAGACAGCTCAGGTGCTGGATTTTGAGGTGTTGCAAAACGGCAGTTCCCGCGCCCTCCACGGCCACCTTTTGCAATAACCGCTCTTTGACCATGCTCAACTAAATCAGCCAGTACCGGTCCGCCTTCTTCAGCCATTACGACTGTACCAGGTGGAACTTTAACGATTAAATCTTCCGCTCCTCGTCCGTGCATTCCTTTACTTTGTCCGTGATCGCCACGGTCTGCTTTGAAATGACGTTTATAACGGAAATCCATTAACGTACGTAATCCTTCTTCAACTTCAAAGATTACGTTCCCTCCGCGGCCACCATCTCCACCAGCAGGACCACCATTTGGTACATACTTTTCACGACGAAACGCGACCATACCATCTCCGCCATCTCCGCCTTTAATGAATATCTTTACGTGATCGACAAACATTGACTATCCCTCCTTGCTTTCTTCTATATGAAAACGCCAATTCTTGGTCGTTTTGCATTCATGGGTCAGTGAAACTTGCGATTCTTTTGAAAGTTCTTGTTGAATGGGTTCCCATTCTCCGTTCGCATCAAACGTCAGTTTAAATGTCGTCGGGTTACACACTATATGAATGTGCAATAGTTGTTCTGTATAAGGATTTAATTGTTCGTGTAACAGTTTTGTTGTTTGTTCAAGTACATCTTGGACTTGATCATCCATCAATAAGTTGCAATCTGATTCAATGTTATTGGAAATGCTTACTTGAAATCCAGGGAAACGCCAATTGGCAGTCTGAAGCCACTCTGTAGTGCGTGGTAAATCCATTTTCGAAAGTTCATAAAACGCTTTAGCTTCTGTAGAGTAGTGATCTATTGCCGCCTTTGCGTCTTCCAGTCGTGCAAGATCAATATTCATTTTGATTAGTTGCAACTGATTCAAAAAATCATGGCGTGCAAATCGCAGTGCCTCATTTATTGAAAACGTTTTTTCGGTCATACATCACACTCTCCATTATGCTAGTCTCAATTCCTAAGTATACCAAGAAACAAAGCGATTTTGTTGCAAAAAAGAAAAGCGCAAAGCACAAGTCTAACTTGACGCTGACGCTGAAAGGAAGGTTTCCTTTGCGACGAGTAACATCAGGAGTAACTGATTCGAACGCTTACTTTCGCATGAGGGACCATCCCGTAGGTGCAGGTATGTGCTTGGAGCTAGACATAGAGTTCCTCTAATCTAGAGTTATCTATGCAAATGTAAACACTTTTTGATAAAAAGAAAAAGGACTGCAGTTATGCAGTCCTTTGGCTGTTTGAATTAAGCTTCTTGAGCTACAGGATATACACTAACTTTTTTCTTGTCGCGGCCATAACGCTCAAAGCGTACAACTCCGTCAACTTTCGCAAAAAGTGTGTCATCTCCACCACGGCCTACGTTTTCACCTGGATAAATTTTAGTACCGCGTTGACGGTATAAAATTGAACCACCTGAAACCATTTGACCATCAGCACGTTTAGCGCCAAGGCGTTTTGATTGTGAGTCACGTCCGTTACGAGTCGAACCTACTCCTTTTTTCGATGCGAAAAACTGAAGATCTAATCTTAACATCATTTGTTTCACCCCCTACTTTTTGAAGGTTATTTTTATATATTGTCCATAATCTTGTTCAATCGTTTGTAAAGAAACAATCATCGCTTGTACAATTAATTGCACTTGATCATTCACAGTTGAAACTAGATCTTGCGGAAACGAGACTTTGAGAAATCCACCGTCTTGCCCTTGCTTCACGTCTGGAAGGACTTTCGTAAGTTCAGCGATTGCATTGACTGCTCCAAAAGAAACAGCGGTTGCAGCTGCACAAACTAAATCTTTTCCATGCTCGGCAAATTCTGCATGGCCTTTCATTTCAAAAGAATGAATGTGATTGGATTGATCTTTTTCAATCGTTACAGTTATCATCGTTCACACATCTTATAGGTTGATTGAATCAATCACAAGTTTTGTGTAAGGTTGACGATGACCTTGTTTTTTACGGTAGTTCTTTTTCGCTTTGTATTTGAAAACTGTGATTTTTTTACCGCGGCCGTTTTTCACGACTGTAGCTTTAACTGTTGCTCCTTCAACGAAAGGAACTCCAACTTTCACGTTGTCTCCACCTACGAATAATACTTTGTCAAATGTGAAAACGTCTTCAGCATCAACACCTAATTTTTCGATGTAGATTTCTTGACCTTTTTCAACTTTGATTTGCTTACCACCAGTTTCGATAATTGCGTACATTTTACTGCACCTCCTCTTAGACTCAGACTCGCCTTAAAATGAGGTGATCTTTGCAGATACTTTAACCTCTTCAGAGCGGTTGTAGTAGCACGGGTGCTACAAACAATAACATTAAAACTTTACCATAATGCTAAGGCAGCGTCAACTGCTTCGTCACAATTTTATTGAATGCTTCTTCATATTTTCGATATTGCCATGAGCGAATATTTTGTAATGCGATAAATGTGAAAATCAATGCCAAATGGAGTTGGTCAAATGTCACTACTATAAAAAGTGTTGAAAGACCGATAGACAACGCTAATAGCATCTCGTGATAACGTTTGGGCAAGATAGATTTCAGCGCTTGTCCACCGTCCAGCGGCAAAATCGGAATTAAATTCAATGCTAGTATAGTCAACTGGACTTCATTAAAAAAAGCCTGTCCAGGAAATTGGAAAGGTTGCGCAACTAAATAGAGAATAGCCGTTGCAAGTGGCCCAGCAATCGCAATGAGCCACTGATGATGAGTCGGAGCTAAAAGAAGGTTCTTAATTTTTATTTCTCCCCCATACGGAAGAATGGTGCAACTGGTCATCTTAAGGCCCGTCCATTTTGCTACCGCAATATGTCCTAGCTCATGAATGAGTAATGAGCCGATAATGATGCTGTAATGTGCGAGTTGTGCAGTCGCAATCAGGTAGATAATGATGGGGATCATGATGGGATGCATGCGAATCTTATTGAAGTACATCATTCATCCATTCCTTAATCGCAGTCGGTTCAAGCAATTCTCCATCACGTTCAACTTTCACGAACATGGAACCAGGCTCTACTTCTGCAATCAAGTCATTGGCAGCAACCGCGGTATAAGGTAAATTAGAAAAATTCTCCACAAATCCATACGTCACCGTATCCCCGTTATCATAAAGGACGGTCATCGTTTTCCCAGTATGTCGGGTGTGCCCGGTAAACAGAATAATTCCATCTTCGCGAGCGACCACTTGTATCGCGGTATCATAGGAAACAAGCACGCCTTCCTCATATGGTTGCATAGATTCATACGAAGCCATCGTTGGTATCATAGGGTCCTTTGTGGGTGCAGACACAGGGATGAGTTCTGGTGTCGAGCTTGTTGGAAACTGAGCGAGTACGAACTCGCGAACCATTTGTAGGTCTTTTCCTTCCGTGAACAGAGTGCGAAGTTGTGAAGTTTGGTCATTTCGTTCCTGGATTTGTATCGTTGCGATGATGCCAACGGTAATTATGCAAGCGATGATCCATTTATTTGTGAATTTCATGCCGCAGCCCCCCTTTTCGGGTAGTATATGCGGGGCTTGTTCGGTTTATTTCTATTAATCTGGGGATTTTGATAGTTATAGGGGCAACTTTGATGCTTATTGGGGCAACTATTCGGTTGATGGGGGCAACTTTTGTCCTTATTGGGGCAACTAACCAATTATCTCCTAATTCTTTCTCAGTTCCGAAGTCAAAAATGGTTCTAACACCCAAGGTTTGAATGAAAGCACATAGGTTCGATTGCGTGAGCTACCTATACTATTTTCGGAAACTTCCTTCACTATCCGTTTAATAAAATATTTATCTTCTATTCCCAGCCACCACTTTAATCGATCACTACTCACTTCGCGCCCGAACAATAATAGATATTATTGGAGCGCAGCGATATGAGCACCTTTGTCACGATGGCTACATCGAGTACATAACCATGTTGAAAAGATCCGAGTCATCGATATCTCAAAGCATTTCAAACACCTGACGCCCGTTTTAATTGAAGAATGTGTAACACCGTGGTGCTCAAGAATATCCGTTTCGTAAACTTTATTTCCATTACGCTTAATAATATGACGCACTTTTTTCAACTCTTCATGGGTCATCAATTTCCTATTGTCAGATTCCATTTGCTCAAGGAAATCACACATAGCATCAATAGGGACAGCTTGAAATAATGTAGGAGATTCAATAACAATTCCAGCTCGGCTTGCCAAGATAATGAGTCCTTTTACAGGAAAATCTACTCCATTTCGATTAAGTCTTTTTTGTAGAACTTTCACCGCTCTTTGTAATTGCAATTCTGGATTGCGCATCCCTTCTTTTAACCCATTTTTGATTCGATAGAATTGTTTGTTGCTTGAATCGAAATAAAATTCTCCAGTCATATTTTTCACTTCTAAAACACAAATTAGCTTTTGTGTCACAACAATAATATCGTACTAAGTATTGTCCAAATTGATATGGCGGTAGATAGACACTTTCGGGGTCAGACTTGCTTCCATCAAATAAGCAGTAGTTTTTTCTTCACCTGAAAAACCCGCCTTAATATTACGATAGCTACTCTCGACTTTAGCGGATTTTTCCATCCGTGATTTTAATATACAAATTCGCAACACTTCTAGTTCGTGCGATTTCAAATTATTCAGTCTTCTCCTCTCCTAAAAAAATCCCCCACTCGATCAAAGTGGGGGATTCAGATAAATTATTTTGCAAAAATGGATTTGATTTTGGAGAACATGCCTTTTCGCTCTTGTTCCAATGACATCAATGGAACAGATTCGCCTAGAATACGGCGGGCAATGTTGCGGTAGCCAAGTGCTGCACGATTTGTTGGGTCCATGACAATAGGCTCCCCTTTATTTGAAGAGGTGATGACATTTTCGTCATCCATGATGATACCTAGCAAGTCGATGGATAGGTGCGTCGTGATTTCGTTGACATCCAGTGCATCGCCAGATTTCATCAAATGTTGACGAATGCGGTTAATGATTAATTTTGGCGGTGCAATATCTTCTTGCTCTAGCAAGCCGATGATACGATCCGCATCACGTACAGCTGAAATTTCAGGTGTTGTGACAACGATCGCACGGTCAGCTCCTGCCACTGCGTTTTTGTAACCTTGTTCAATCCCTGCTGGACAGTCAATGACGACATAATCGTAATCGCGTTTTAATTCCGTCACAAGTTCTTTCATTTGTTCAGGATTAATGGCGTTTTTATCAGTCGTTTGTGCAGCTGGCAACAGGAATAATTTATCTTCAAAACGTTTATCTTTTACTAAAGCTTGATGTACTTTACATCGGCCTTCAATTACGTCAACCAGATCATAAATGATACGGTTTTCTAAACCAAGTACAACGTCAAGGTTTCGTAAGCCGATATCGGTGTCGATTAAACAAACTTTCTTACCTTGAAGTGCCAATGCAGTCCCGAGGTTAGCAGTAGTCGTTGTTTTACCAACGCCTCCCTTACCTGAAGTAATTACTATAGCTTCTCCCACATTAGCTTCCTCCTTTAAATGTAGATAATTGCGGTCTTAATAAACGCAGTTCTTGCAATCTATCAATGGCGATGAAGCCATTTGCATGTAAGTATGCACATTCCATTTCTGGTTGTTCCGAAAGAATGGTTAGTTCATCTGTCATGATTTCTAGTGCTTCATGAATCATTAGATGGGTTGCTTCCAACCAAGACGCAGCAATAACTGCTTCTTTATTACCATTCGCCCCTGCATGCGCAATTCCCTTCAAACGACCGAGAACAAAAATATTTCCTCCGGCGATGACTTTGCCATTCGGGTTCACATCTCCCACAACGACCAAGTCACCTTCTGCCCGAACAATCTGTCCAGAACGAACGATGCCGACAAACGTTTCGGATTGACGCTCTAGAATTCGACGGTTGCTTTCTTCAATTGAAATAACATCACTTTGCACTCGTGAAACACGTAAATGTGGTGACGTGTGCACGCTCGCAATGAGTTCTTTGGTCTGCTCTTCAGAACAAAAGCGATTGCCAAGCTGCAGCAAGACTTCCGCTTGTCCATCGATGCCTTCGTCCGATACTTTACGTTTTAGTTCTTCCACCAGTTCGGCATATGCGCATTGATCATCAAGCCGAAGCACTAGACCGTCTTTAGTTCCTTTTATGTAGACTAGTTGCTTTTTCGTCATCAAATGCGTCACCTCGCGCGTAGAATCAATTTGGCTGATTTAACCGTTGCAACAAACGTGCATTGATTACGTATTTAAATGCCCAGCCGAGCACCACTAAGAAAATTGAATTTGCAATCATTGTGGGAATTAATCGTTCGCGTACAAATACAGCAAGCGAAATGTCTGTTAACCCGATCAATGAAAAGAATTGATAAAGCACGAATTCAAGACCTGCTACCAATACAAGTGACAAAGCCGTTGTCACAATCAGATGCTGGTGAATGAATTTCACGATAAAACTAGCAATTAAACAAATTAATGGATATAAGAAAGAGTACAATCCAATAATATCAATGAAAAACACATCATACAAGAGCCCAAAAAGTAATGCATACAACATCGCGCGATTGCGACTATAGTAGATGGAAATGAATATTAAATACATGATGAGAAATCGAGGGATTAAAAAACGATACTCCCCACTAATATCGAGGGGAGAAAATAATCCGAACACAGGTTCAAGATAAAACAGCACGACGGCAATGGCTGGAATAATCAATCGCTTCATGAGGCGTCCTCATCTTTTGAAGTATCATCCGTCGCACTGTTATCGCCGTCTGCACCATTTTTTACTGTTGTCATCGTTCGTTTCGCAATCATTACATGATCAAGTAGTGCAAAATCTGCCGCTGGCTTGATATATGCCATTTTCGTCAGTCCGAAATCGTCTGTCGAGACTTCTGTAATTTCCCCGATTAATATACCTTTCGGGAAAATCCCGCCTAGTCCAGATGACATGATTTTCTGACCTTTTTTAATTTTAATATTGGAATMGATTCGTTTTAAAATAAGTTCTTTTCGTTCATCATCGTATCCTTCTATTAAACCGAATACTTCTTTTTCACCCATTACCATCGCAGATACGCGATAGTTAGGATTTTGAGTGGATAATAGTTCTACAGTTGAAGTGAATGGAGTTGTCAGAACAACTTTCCCAATCAATCCTTGTGCTGTAAGGATGGCCATGTTTTTTTCAACTCCATGGACTTCCCCTTTATCAAGAATTACTTTTTCTTCCCACTGATCAGGATTTCTCGCGATAACAGTTGCCTGAATCGGTTCATAGTCCCTGAGATCGTCCTGCTTGTCTACGATTTCTCGAAGTCTCGTATTCTCGGATGCTAAATCGTTGACGTCCGCTTGTAATTTTGCAAATTCTTCCAAACGACTTTTCAAACGTTTATTTTCATCGTACGTATTTAACAAAGCATCGACACTATCGAAAACACCTGTTATGTACTGAGTTGGTTTTGAGAAAATTGATTGCCCAAAACCAACGACATCCTTAATAATCTGTTCAGGTAACGACGCATTATCGCGATCTCTGAGAGAGAAGCTGATCAATGCCACAAGAAAAATCACCCCGACAAGCAGCAAAATCAAACGCTTATTCGAAAAAAAATGTGGCATTGGAACGGTCCTCCTTAGTGTTTAGAATTTTGGCGAATCATGTTCAAATGATCTAGCGCCATTCCCGTACCAATTGCGACGCAATCCAATGGATTTTCTGCAATGAAGACAGGCATGCTTGTCTCATCACTAATCACTTTGTCCAAGTTTTTCAGTAATGCGCCACCGCCAGTTAAGACGATTCCACGTTCCATTACGTCAGCAGATAATTCTGGTGGAGTTTGTTCCAATGTCTTTTTCACACCGTCGATTATAGCCGAAATCGACTCACGAAGTGCTTCTGCAATTTCTTCAGAAGAAATTTCGATAGTTTTAGGAAGACCTGTAACTAAGTCACGACCACGAATTTCCATTTTCTCGACATTGTCTATTACTCTAGCAGAACCGATTTCCATTTTAATTGCTTCAGCCGTACGTTCACCGATCGTCAAGTTGTACATTTTACGAATGTAACTTGTAATCGCATGATCCATCGCGTCTCCTGCAACACGTACCGATTCGCTTGTTACGATACCACCAAGTGAAATAACTGCAACTTCAGTTGTTCCTCCACCGATATCAACGACCATACTGCCTGTTGGTTCCCATACTGGCAAGTTAGAACCGATTGCCGCTGCAAATGGTTCTTCGATTGTCACAGCATCACGAGCACCCGCTTGACGAGCTGCATCAATCACTGCACGACGTTCTACCGAAGTAATCCCGTATGGCACACAAATCATGACGTTAGGTTTTTTCCACGTACCACCAGAAGCTTTCATCGCTTCTTTTAAATAGTATTGAATCATTGAAGTCGTAATATCAAAATCTGCAATTACGCCATCTTTCATCGGGCGGATAGCCACGATTGAACCCGGTGTACGACCAATCATATTTTTAGCATCGTTACCTACTGCAACGATATCGCCATTATTTGTATTTCTTGCAACTACTGAAGGTTCGCGTAAAACGATTCCTTTTCCTTTAATAAATACCAAAGTATTTGCTGTGCCTAGGTCAATCCCGACATCTTTTGCTCCAAATCCAAACACGTTATGTTCTTCCTTTCTATCCTTAGCCAGTTAATCTTAGCTTAGTTTAAACCATAAATTTGATTATAACGGATAAAAGGAGAAAATCACAGTGTCACATGTAACCCTTTTCCTTCAAACTGATAAATTGATGATCACCGATAATGACATGGTCGAGCAATTCGATGCCCATAATGTGCCCGGCTTCCTGTATTCGCTTCGTAACTTCTATGTCTTCGGGTGAAGGGGACGGGTTACCTGACGGATGGTTATGGGCACAGATAATCGAGGCAGCTGAACGTTTCACTGCCTCTCTGAATATCTCCCTGGGGTGTACGATACTGGCATTTAAACTGCCAATAAAAATGGTTTGTTTGTGTAGCACTTGATTTTTAACATTCATGAAAAGAACGACAAAATTTTCTTGTTTTAAAGATGTCATATCCGTCATTAAGAATGTTGCAGCGTCTTTCGGAGAACGAACGGTGAATTTCTCATCAGTTTGTTGTAAAGATAGCCTTCTACCAAGTTCTACTGCAGCAAGCAGCTGAACCGCTTTCGCTTCTCCAATCCCTTTAACGGACATGATTTCTTCGATAGTTGCATTTTTCAATTCATGCAGTTGTTCAAAGAACGTCAACACTCGATTCGCCAAATGAAGGACGGATTCCTGTTTGGTACCCGTCCGTAGTAAAATGGCAATCAATTCTTGGTTCGATAGCGCGGCTGCGCCTTGGTTTATCAGTCTTTCACGTGGGCGATCAGAAGCATGGACGTCACGAATCATCAGTGCCGGCTTCACTTCAGTTATCATAACGTACTCCTGCAGACTTCATCTCAAGCAGTTCTAAATTCATAAGTTCACGATACACTTCTGCAATAGGTAAACCCACAACATTATTGTAGTCTCCGTTAATATGTTCCACCATCAAAGTACCTGCTGTCTGGATACCATATGCCCCTGCCTTGTCGTAGCAATCGCCACTTGCCACATAACTGTTGATCCATTCGTCCGTTAATTTATAAAAAGTGACTTTTGTCTCTTCATAAAACACATTGCAAATTCCTTCAAAATAGATGGATACTCCCGTAATGACCGTATGTGTCCTACCGGATAATCTCCGCAAATACAGTTTCGCCATCTCTGCATTTTTAGGCTTCCCAAGTGCCTCATCATCAAGAAACACCATGGTATCGGCACTGATGACGATTGCGTGCTGATTGTATTCAGCGACGGCCAGTCCTTTTTCCATCGCAATGTTGCAAACGAGTTCGGCAGGCGAGCATCCGAAAATGTCCTCCTCATCTATCTCCAATGTTTTCACTTCAAAGGGTACCCCAAGCAGTGATAATAACTCTTTTCTCCTCGGTGAAGCAGATGCTAAAATTAACGGTTTTGTTGTTTTGAATTCCAATGAAATCAGCTCCTTTTTGACATCATACAGAATGATGTCGATGTTGAAAAATGTGTATAAAGGGCAATAATTTCATTTTGACCAAATAAAAGGGCTTATAATTCAATTTTCAAGCAGTCATTTTGTGCGAAATAATGCGATAATAATTGAACTCTAATGACGTTTAATTCCTTTGAAAGTGTTGATATAGCAGCAATGTTAGAGTCCCAGTCCTTTGGTTTGGCATCCTTATTTCCAGTGTCCGCAAAATTAAATTTTGCCGGGTCTGGATTCGCAAGGAAAACAGGCAATTTTTGCATGGCTTGTTCGGTACATGCTGCCGAATTGATCCGGAATGGTTTCACGAAAGACTCCGTGCTGCCTTCCACTTTCACTTCACTTTCCACGGTGCTTGCTGCGGACCACACAAAATATTTTCCATCCGTGATGACAATGGCTGCGGATTTCATTGCTGGATTTGATTGAAGCAAGGCAGTAGCCCCGTCGGCTGTGGTAAATACACCGTGTTGCTTCGCATAAAATTGAGTCGGTGTTGTCGTATTTGGCGGTGCAGTCACCTCGACTTGTTCTGGTTTGTCAGTCGTTGCGGATGTCTCAGGAGTCTCAGCTTTCGAATTATCCTGCCACTGAATAAAGATTGCGAATATGCCAATCGAAACAGCTCCGATAAGAAAACCATGTATGATTGCCAATGTGTATGAAAACTTTGAGAACGTTTTTGAAAGACGCAATTGATCACCCCGTTTTTCTTTAACGCTACCATTTGAGCAATAAAAAAAGACAAGACCGGTGTCGGCTTGTCCAAAAAAGTTTTCGAGTTAAACTAACAAATTTATATACCAATCGAGTATTTGTTTCCCATAAAAATAGACAACGATGGCTGCGAGTGCAATAGACGGACCAAAAGGCACTGGCGTTTTGCGCCCTTGTTTTGAGCGGCGCAAGTGAATAACGCCAACGATTGCACCAATAAATGCAGCAAAGAACAATGTCAATAAAGTCGGAATCATTCCAAGCACAAGACCGATGACCGCGAACAATTTAATATCGCCACCACCCATTCCGCCTTTCGACAAAATCGCAATCAGTAACAGGATTCCAAAGCCTCCGGCAGCACCAATGATGCTGTCCCACCAAGGCTCTAGTGGAGATAAAATCCGCGCAATAATTAATAAAACACCAAAGAACAACAGGACTTTATCTGGGATAAGCATATAAGCAAGATCTGATACCGTGATGATGACGAGCATCGATATAAACAAAATTGCAACAATCAGTTCCCACGAGAAACCTAGTTGATAGAATGCGAAGGCAAACAAACCTCCCGTCACAAGTTCTATCACGGGGTAAATCCAATTGATTTTTGTCCCACATCCCCGACACTTCCCTTTCAGGAAAACAAATGAAAATACCGGAACCAAATCTTTGATCGTCAAACGTCGATCGCAAATCGTGCAGTGCGACGGCGGCGTCACAATCGATTCATTTTTCGGTAAACGCAATCCGACGACATTGTAGAAAGAGCCAAAAATAAGTCCGTATATGAAAAATAATGTTGTATATAGAATGTCCATACATACCTCTCAATCACACAAAAACTGGAGGCAACGTACGCTCTCCAGTTTTTGTTTCGTTATTTTGGAATGACTAGAGTTGAATTTGCTACGATTTTGTTTGAATGTAAACCGTTTGCTTGTTTGATTTTCCGTTCGCCTGATCGATCTCCATAGTATTCAATAGAAATAGAGTATAATGTATCGCCAGGTTGAACTGTGTAGGTTTGTGATTCAAAATTACTGGATACCGTGTCTGAATCGGAAGTTGCTTCTTCATCCATTTCATTGTTCTCGATAATCTGACCTACCACCATTGCAGTTTCATCTTCACTCGACTCTACTTCTCCAGTAACAACACCATTATTCGCAGGAAGCGGATTCCCTTTTTCTGCTGGAGGTGGTGTATCAACTTTAGGACCTTCTTCGAGTAGTTCGGTTAGGTCTGGTCGATAAAATGCAGAGAATGTCAGCGTCAGTTGTAATTTCTCATCTTCTTGTTCATCGGTTGTCACTTCACCAGAAGAGCTGAACTGAATCGAATCAACGATTAATACGCGATCCAATTTTTCAAGTTCATCGATGAAAGTCTCCAATGTCGTATAGGTAGGCGTTTCAATCGACAAACTCACAAGAAGTTCCTGAAGTGTCTCAACCCCTTCTGGAGGGGATTCAATGACAAATGGTCCTTCTGTAAAGCTCACAGATTGAACAAGTGACTGTGAGACAACTTCCGCTTTCTCAATTTGCAATAAAACAAGTTCCGATAATGGATCAACGGGCACTTTCTTTTGTAATTCAAGCGAACTGACGACTGGAATTTCAGGCTGATCAGCCAGTTGTTGTTCCAGCGCAAACAATACTTGTCGATCCGTTGTGAGCGTCGTTTCAGCGACAGCTAAACTCTCTTTTTTGGGAGAGTAGAATGTGAAATATGAATAGGTAAGAATTGCTATACAAAATAAACTGGATAGCACGATCAGGCCGACTTCTTTTTGTTTACGTGTCAGACTACTCATTTACATCATCTCCTTGCGCATCGTCTCCAGGAGGTTGCGTTTCAGTTACAGGTGGCTCAGCTGGCTGTTCATCCGCTGGGGTTTCCCCTTCAACAGGAGGTGCATTCGGATCCACTGGTACCGCAGTCCCTTCAGCTGGCATACGTGTATCTAAAAAAGTGATTGAGTATGAAGCTAAATAACGGGGCATAACAGGTTCGACTGGTGTCGCAGTGCCATCAGTTTCTTCTTCCTTTGTTTCTTCCAACGGTTGATATGTAAGGGTTGATAAGCTAACGGCAGTAATCATCTCAGATGCTTTTAATTGGGTTAAATAAAACGCTGCTTCACGCGATGTATCAAATTGCACGTCAACTAGTGCTTCACTTGGTGATGTAAACGAAAAGTTCATGAAAAATCCTCGTTCAGGAAGTAGTGAAGTTAGTTCTCTAATTAAAGGTAAAGTATCATATTGATAAGCTTCCGCCCAATCAACTGTTTTTTGCAGCTTTTGAGTATCGTTCAATGCTTCCGTTGTCAGCATCTGTTCTTGAATGGCAGCTTGCTGACTGGCAACCTCTACACTTTGGGCAATCAGCACTTGTGCCTTGTTCTCATAAGAATTTCCTAGGAAATAAAAAACGAGCCCTCCGAATAGGCCGATGATAATCAGTAAGATGGCAGCCACGACAAAGGCGGGACGATCCCGTTCTTTTTCGGAAAGTAAATTAATATCGACTAACATCCTTACACCTCTTTCAACGCAAGTCCGAGTGCTCGATTAAAGCGTATCGGGATGGCTTTTCCATCTTCCATATAAATCTTTTCGCGAACAACTGTGGAAGTATGAACTTCGAACTGGAGTTCCATTTGTCGCAATAGTTCTTCCCAATTATCCATTTCACCGTTAAGCAAAATATGTGTGATGCCTTCATTTCCTTGGTTCATATTGTAGCGATAGAAATTGATGAGCTTTGAGACTTCAGATAGAAGTGAGTCCATCTTTGATGTTTGTGCTCCACTGAAGAAATTCGACTCGTCAGGTTCATTCACTTCAACAGGTCGCATGAATAATGGGAAATGTTGATGGAAAATCGAAACGGTATATTTATCGTTTTTAACATCCAATAGTAAAATATGCTCTTTACCGGTATAGGCATATTGGGAATATGCCAAACGATACAGGGCAAGTGGTCCAATATCGGCCACAAGAGGTTTCATTTTGACGTCTTCAAAAGCGTCTTCATATGTATTTAAAATGCTCTCTTTAGAAGCAATCAATATCGCTTCTTTTGTATCAGTTGATGCAGTGTAAGGGACCACATCAAATACGGGGTCTTCAAAAGGTAAATAAAGTGTCGAACCAATTTCAATAAAGAAGTGGCCTTTCAACTCATCACTTCGAACATCGGGAGGATATGATAGTTTGCGGATAATCACATATTCGTCTGGTGCTAAGAACCGAACGGATTTGCGGGAAAGCTTCCATTCTTCCACAGCCTCGCACAAAATAGACACCAGCGTATCCGCGTCCACAATTTTGCCATCCGTAACAACGCCAGGAGGCAAAGAACGCTCCTCTGCACAAACTACATGCAAAGGAGACGTTGACTTCACTTCCACCATTCGGATCGCATCTTCTTCAATTGTAACCGTCGCCACGCGTGAGCGTTTGTTTAGGAACGAAGGTGTGAAATTCATGGGATCAGCTCCGAGGTAATTATTTTATATCAGTACCTGTAAAATCTTTATTTGCTATTTTACCCAATTTAGCGTTTGTCAGTGCAGTTTTAATTTCATATTTCCCATCAGTTGTAGCACCAGAGATTGTATTTCCTCCCGACACTTTAGTAATGACCACAGCATCAGCAAGAGATCCTTTATCATCCAAGTAAGTTTGTGAGAGTAATGTTCCTACCGTTACAGTTGCTGTTGCATTTGCTGGAGTTTCCCCTTTAGGATTTTCTGTAAAATAAACATTAGCTGCAGCTAATGCATTTTGATAATCCGATTTAACCGCGCCATTACGACTATTTTCAATAATATTACCAATTGCCGGAATCGCAATTGCTGCAACAATCGCTAAGATAACGATTACTGCAAGAAGCTCAATTAATGTCAAACCTTTTTGTTCTTTTAATTTGTTTTGAATGAATTTTCTCATCCTATAAGCCTCCCTTTTTCTATAAAATGGTACTTATACCAGTACAATTTCATAATAGCACCTTTATATGTCGAAATATATAGATAAATAGACTTTATGCTCATTTTTATTATATTATTTTTGAATTATTTACATATTATCTACATTCTCAAATAGACCAAACATTGGTAATAAGATTGCCAGAACGATAGTACCAACAAGTCCTGCTAATAAGACAATCATCAAAGGTTCAATCAGTGCTTTGAGCTTATCAGTTTCCGCATCGACTTCTTTTTCATAGAATTCAGCAACCCGCTCTAGCATGTGATCAAGAGCGCCAGTTTGTTCCCCAATCGAAATCATGTGGGGAATCAATGGCGGGAATGCCCAATGACTCATCATTGGTCCTGTCATCGACTCTCCTCTTTCTAGCCCGTCTCGAGATTTAAGAATCACTTTCCCTATTACTTCGTTACCAACTACACGCTCAACCATAGTTAAAGCAGTTAAAATAGGAACTGAGCTGGAATATAGTGAACTTAATGTCCGTGTCATTCTGGCCAGGGCGGCTTTTTTTAAGATGTTGCCAAAAATAGGCATACGTAATAAAAAAGTATCAAGCATGTAACGTCCCTTTTCATCTCTTCGCATTAGCCATAAACCACCTACTAATATCGCAACTATCGCAATCAATATATACCAATAATTTTGTACAAAATCACTTGCACCCATTACGAATCTGGTGATGAGTGGCAATTCCCCACCAAAATCATTAAACATTTCAACGAACATTGGAACGATTGACGTCAACAGGAATATAACTACCCCTACCGCCAATACAGCAACAATAATAGGATAAGTCATTGCAGAAACTACTTTTTGACGGGTCACATATGCTTTTTCAAAATGAGTTGCCAAACGATCTAATGATTCATCGATTGATCCAGTTAACTCACCCGCTTGCAAAAGGTTGATGACGAGCGGTTCAAAAATCCTAGGAAATTTCCGAGCTGCATCAGATAAAGAATTACCGCTTTTTAAATCATCAGCAATTTCAACCAGTGCACGTCGTAAAGCTTTTGACTCTACTTGTTGAGATAGAATGACAACGGAGTCAACTATCGTTACACCTGCACGCATTAACGTGGCGAATTGTCTCAAAAACATGATGAATTGTTCCCGCTTGACGGGATTCCCGATGACAATATCTTTTTGAAGAGCAGTTTCAGCCATTTGTTTGATTTCAGTGATGCGAATGCCTTCGTCACGAAGTTTCACGATTGCCTCACGTTGGTTCGCTGCTTGAATAATTCCTTTTCGCACAGCTTTACGGTCACGACCTACATATTGAAAGCGCGCCATTAATGCTCGTCCCCTTCAAGGTACGGTTGTGCCGCTACTTGTGTAATTTGGCCGGACTCTACTAGCTCTTTTAAGGAAGTTGACATCATGTGCATGCCAGCAGCTCGATTCGTCAAAATAACGTTCGGAATTTGATGTACTTTCGCAGTACGGATCAAGTTAGAAATTGCTGGATTTGTAATCAAGATTTCAGTAGCCGCTCGACGACCTTTGCCATCTGCTGTCTTGATTAATCGTTGACTAATTACCGCTTTCAACACGCCACCAAGCTGAGTACGTACTTGCGCTTGCTGTTCTGGTGAAAACACATCGATAATACGTTCAATCGTCGATGCGGCACTTGACGTATGTAAAGTACCCAAAACTAAGTGACCAGTTTCAGCCGCTGTTATGGCAATACTGATGGTTTCCAAGTCACGCATTTCCCCTACGAGAATGACGTCTGGATCTTGACGTAGTGCTGCACGAAGACCATTCGAGAATGATTTAGTATCAAATCCGACTTCACGTTGGTCAATAATACTTGTTCCATGTTCGTGCATATACTCAATCGGATCTTCCAGCGTAATGATATGTAAGTTCATATCCGTGTTCATATGTTTGATCATCGCAGCTAACGTAGTCGACTTCCCAGAACCAGTTGGACCTGTTACCAAAATAAGCCCTTGCTTCGTTTCCGCTAATTTCTTCAGCGTATTCGGCATTTGCAATTGCTCGACTGTCGGAATGACTTGCGGAATGGTCCTAAAAGCAATCGAAATCTTGCCTTTTTGATGAAAAGCATTCACACGAAAACGCGCTATGTTTTCAACTTCGTGTGAGTAATCCAACTCACCTTGCTCCAAAAACGTATCCCATAACTTATCGGGTGTAATTGCTTTAGCCATATCCCTCGACATTTCCGGGGTTATTGGAGTGGAACCGAATTTGACAAGTTCTCCTTGCACACGAAATACAGGAGGAACGCCAACTGTTATATGAATATCCGATGCTTTTTGTTGAAAAGCATTGGTTAATAAAATATCTACTGATTCTCTCATTTTCTCACCTAATCTTGGAGGGCAACACGCAGAATTTCTTCTGTCGTTGTTTGGCCATCTCTTACTTTCATCAGTCCGTCGTCTATTAAGAAGATGGTGTCATTGGCTTGGGCAATTTCTCGAATTTCTGCTGCAGTACCACCTCGGTTGATGACACTTTTAATTTGGTCATCAATGATTAGTACTTCATGAATGGCCATACGACCACGGTAACCTGTCATGCCGCATGATGGACACCCTTTTCCTCTTGAAACCGTTTGAATTTCTAGTCCACGTTTCTGGAAAATATCAATTTCACGGATAGTAGGCTCCTGTTTCTCTGCACAATCACGACAAACTTTACGTACAAGACGTTGTGCCACAACCGCATTAATCGAACTCGTAACCAAAAACGGCTCCACACCCATGTCCATCAATCGAGTGATCGAGGCGATTGAGTCATTTGTATGGATCGTACTTAATACTAAGTGACCCGTTAAAGAAGCCCGAATCGCAATTTCTACGGTCTCTTTATCTCGAATCTCCCCAACCATGACGATATCGGGATCTTGACGGAGAATCGAGCGAAGTCCAGCCGCAAATGTTAAGCCAACATTCGAATTCACTTGAATTTGATTGATCCCTTCGAGTTGATATTCAACAGGATCTTCAACCGTAATGATATTCACTTGTTCATCATTTAGGTAGCTGAGCGCTGCATATAACGTTGAAGATTTACCTGAACCAGTTGGACCAGAAATAAGGACAATTCCATTTGGTTTGGCTATTTCTTTCATGAATCTCTCATAATTCTTTTCGTGGAAGCCGAGTTTTGATATATCCGTTAAGTTATTGGATAAATCCAAAATACGCATAACTATTTTTTCGCCATAAACGGTAGGCAGAGTAGAGACACGTAAGTCAATTGGACGAAAATCAACATTCGTTTTAATACGACCATCTTGAGGGATACGATGCTCCGTAATATCAAGTTTTGACATAATTTTCACACGTGCCGTGACCATTCCCTGCATTAGCTTTGGAAGTGTTCGTTCATCATGCAATACTCCGTCAATACGGAAACGCACTAACAATCGAGTTTCCTGTGGATCAAAGTGAATATCACTCGCTTTTTGAGTCACCGCCGCAGATAAAATCTGATTAACGATTCTTACTACCGGTGCATCGATATCAAGAAGTTMTTCTTGTTTATCAACTGCAGAAGCTTGATCTACTAAGAAATCGTCAAACGATTCCTCTTCGTAATATTTGTTGATGGTTTTTAAAATCTCTTCCTTAGATGCAATCGCGGGAATGATATGAAAGCCGGTAATTAGACGCAAATCATCCATCGTAATGAAATCCATTGGGTCTTTCATGGCTACGTATAGTTTGTCCCCTTCTACTTTCAAAGGTACCATCAAACTGCGTTTTGCAACGTCTTTAGGAATCAGGTTAAATAACTTTGCTTCGAATGGGTAGTGATATAGCTGAACTTGAGGAATGCCAAGTTGAATTTCGAGTACTTCGAGCAGTTGTTGCTCGGTGATAATTCCATGCTGCAAAAGTGCGTCCCCAAGTTTTTCTTCCCGTGGTTTGTTTTGCAATACATTCGTTAGTTGGTCGTCTGTAATCAAACCATTTTCAACTAGTAAGTCACCCAGTCTTTTTCGAATCAAGTTGCACTCCCCCTATTACTTGCTAGGCGGAATAAGATTTCCACCTTTATCGTATTGTGGTTCCGAATCATTTTCACTGCCAGTTTCATTAGTTGAACCAGAATCAGTTGAACCTCCCATAGAAGTTCCATCTCCTGTTGTTCCAGTACCAGCTCCGGTAGAAGGTTGTCCGTTTGACCCACCTTTCGTCGATTCTGAACCATCTGTCGTGCCCGTACCATCTCCGGTTCCCGCAGCAGGCATCGTAACGGTCAATGGATGAAGTTCTACTTTATGAACAGGTGGATAAAAATCTTTTGATACTTCTTTCGTTTCTTTAATGGCAGAGTCTGAACGTATGTTTTTAAATACAGCGACTTGAATGCCATTTTCACCTTGCGTTTTTACGCGAACCGTATTTGGTTCTACGAATGAACTATATTGTTTTATGGTTTTCGGTAGAAATTCCTGCTTATCACTGATTGTCGTTTCGTATTGATAAATAAAAGGAAATCCAGTGAGGCTAGCATTAAGACCTGCCCCCACTCCGTTCATATTGATGGTAAAGCCGGTAGCATTCGGGTTTGTAAATACAAAATCAACCCCAAGTTCACGGTTAATGGAAGCTTCGAAGCCAAGCGGAACAGTAGTAGGAACAACCGGTCCAATACTTCTTTCATCCACCCCAAAATTCGTTTGCAATACCGACGCATATAAAATAGAAGCTACTGTGGTTAAATCTTGTTCCGTTAAATTTCCCAAATCCGTTGATTCGATAAATTCCAGCATCGAAAAAGTAGATTTCGGATTGATTAAGTATCCATTTAGCGCTGTCATCAAATTACGAATGCCCTCTGATGATTCAATATTGTTGAAAGTCACATTAGTAACTGCAGTTTCGACTGTAGAATTTGCCAGTAAAGCACTTGTAATATCGATGATTTGATCTTTTCGTCCAGCGGCCAATTGTTCACGAATCGTTTCCGTGACAATTGTGATTTCTTCATCATTAAACACCATTGGAGAAAATTGTTGATTTAGGAATGTGCCAACGGATTCTTTCGTCACATCAAATTGCAGTTCATTTTTAGCTCCATCTTGTGCGTTAGTTAATGTGCTATCCGTATTGAATTGTAGAACTTCCAATGGGAAAGGAACAACTGCATCTTGCAATTTAATTTGGACACTCGCTTCGCCGTACCACCCTTTTACACCTGTTTGCACGGTTACCGCAGCCTCGTTTTCAGGCAAATTTGAAACATCGTATGGACCTATATATGTTTGCTCCCCGAAACCTTTTGATGGGAAAACAACTTCATCGACTACATATGTACCTGCTTGCGTTACACCGAAAAATAAAACAGTTGAGCCCAGTAGCGCTGCAAAAGTAGTCCCAAATAATTTATTGTTCATTTATTGGTCCTCCTTTTTTGCAGGTTTAAACCAGTCTTCAGCTTGAGATTCAATAACAGGTTGAACTTTTGGAGTATGAGAAGTTGCTGCAACATAGGATTCTGTAGGTTTTTCTATCGCTTCTTGAATAGATTTAGGCACATATAAATGCAACTCTTCTTCTTGAAGTTTTTCATTTTCCAACCGTTTCGTTAAAATTACGGCCCCTGCAAATAACAAACCTAACATAATCAAAACAGAATAATAGAGACTTAGTGTGGATTGTGCCAACAAGCCTAATAGAGCGATGATGAATCCGCCGAAAAGAAACATTAGCTTAGTTTTTAAATCTATTTTTTTCACGAATACTATCACGATTGGAAACACGATGAATKCAACCAAAATAAGAATTAGAAATTTAATCATGTTTCACCTCTTAGGGATTATAAGTAACACCATTAATTGTAACTTCAGAAGTATTTATCAAATTACTTGGTACATCTAAGGATTCACCTTCTACTGCGTAATTTGTAACTCCACAAGTATCTAAAAATCTTTGATACTCTTGAATATGATTATATTTCGGCTCATTTAATAAGTTGTTTTTTGTCCCATAATAAAATATTTTCCCTTCACCTTCTATTTCGAGAAGTTGTGATACTGCTGATGAGGGAAATCTATTTAGGTTGATACAGAACTTTGATGAAGCCTGAAGTCTAAATTTTTTATCTACATTAAACAGTGAAGAATTGGAATCTTTTACACCTAATAAAACAACTGTTGTGTTATTAATTCCCTGGCCATTAAACTTACTTACATCAAGTTCTTGCATAACCATCGTACTATGCCCTTCACTATGTTTCCCTATATTGTTTGCATTGTCTGCATCTAATTTTCCCGAAACATAGAGTTTGAAATTTTTAAGATTATTAATATTACCAAAATTATTAATTGAACTGTTTACATACAAATTTAAATTATAAAGGTCTTTAGTATTTCCATTAACACTAATATCAGCCCAATTATCAATAAAAATATTAAAGTCAGAAGTTTTGAGATTCTTTCTTTCAATGGCCGTTTTTAATGATGCTAATGAATATGAGCTATTCATCTTACAAGAATAGGGTTTTTGGGTAGAAGAATTTAATGTTTGAAGATAGGATTGACATAGAGTCGTTACAATTCCCGGGAAAAWGGTGACACTTTCATTAACGACCCCATTATTTAAAAGAATAGGATTATTCTCAATATCCTCTGATAGATTTTTAGGATCATCAAACTTTATCACAGCTGCCATTTTATATTTTCTTGAAGAATCAATATTTCCGTAAAATCCAATAACATTATAAGTTAATTTCAATTTATCTCCATCTGTTGTGATAGTTGGAAGTTGACTCATCTTGTAACCTAAATCGTTAGTTCGATTTGATATTATGTTGATTTTTTCTGTAAACTTATCCGATTTACTTGCTGAATGGGATCCAGATACATTAATTACTAGAGCTGGTAAAAATATATCTTTAAATTCCACTATTTCTTTTTCATAATCCTCCAGACTTTTTTTAAGCCTGATAGAATTACAATTTTCTTTATTACCTTGACTACATTTTTCTTTCTCTATCATAAATATTTTACCTAAACTACGAATTTGATTATACTTAAGTCCAATTTGATTAGTTATATCAGTTCCTATCTTTTTTACGCCCATTTCCGCAGCAACAACCGCTTGATTATTCTGATCAACCGTTTGCTCTTGTTTCACATGGTTGAGCGAGGCACTCATGAACACCGCTGACATGCTTAAGAATATTATAATGGTAAATAAAACTATTAAAAGAGCATATCCTCTATCATTCAATAATTTTTTCATTTTTCCGATAACCCCCACCGAGACTTTTGGTGTGATTTTTTCAAACCGACTCATCCTATTATCATACTATTCGTGTAAAATGTCATGTTAAAAATAGGAAAAAATACATAAAAAGAAAAGAGTCGAGTTATTCGACTCTTTTCTTTTAGTTACCATAATCAACTGTCGCTTCAATTTCACTCGTGCTATCGATAAATTGTTTCATGGAATGCCCTTCTGGTAAACCAGCAGTATTTACATTACATTCATTTAAAAATGCCACGAAATCATTCATGTAAATTATCTTATCCTCAACGGCTGCGGGCAGTTTATCCATATTCGTTCGCCCAGGGTAAAGAATTAATTTTCCATTGCCACTTAATATAGAGGGGTCAGTTAAATCAGAAGAATTCGCTAAACTTATGCCATTCAAATTAATACACATCTTAGAATTAGTCGAGACCGTTACGCTTTTTCCTGTTGATTTCCAATCTATATAACCAGTCTTTGCTTCATTCCCTAAAACAACTAGATTACTGTTCGTCAAGTTCATACTTACATGGAATGAGTACGAACGACTGACGATTGTATTGTTATCTGCTGAATTACTGTTTTTAATGATTAAGTCGCCATCCACGTACATGGAAATGTCTTCTAAATTATTTAAATTATCTACATTTACCGTTTGATTTGACGGTTTTATGTATACTGTTCCGCCACTACCATCTAGAATGTTCAAATTACATTTGGTCTTGTCTTTTACTGCATAACATAAATCCTCAACTTTGATACTTACTTTCGAAGGATCTGGCAAACTAGCTAAATAACTTTCAAGATTGGTGCCAGTATATTTGCAGACACCTGAAGTCATTTCACTAGCTTGGGTAGGACAAATGGTCGTATTGTCATTTGGCGGAACGAAAATGCGATCGACCGTTTCTTTTTCACTTAAAATCGTTTTGATTACAATATCATTCGTTTCGGATGTATGATCCGGGATGGTTACAATCAATTTAGCTTTCAGAGTTTTAACTGAAGTATTTTGTTTCCCTTGTACGGAAAGAGGTATTGCAACTTTGCGAGTTGCTTGATCAAACTCTAGGTTTACGGAAAGTGGCATTAACTCATATTTCGTTTTTGAGTCAACTCTATTTTCTTGGGGAGCTAAGTCTGCGTACACCCGATTAACCTCGGACATATACATATCAACGCCGGCTCTTTCTATTTCTTTCGTTTCACAATCAATCCAGTTATTAATGTGTGCATTGGAATAAAAGACATTACATGCGGCAGTAGACATTCCAGAAGGGAGTGGTAAGTTATTATCCTTTGCAGTGGTAACTGCCGTTGCTTTATTCACTAAAGTAGTCAGACTGGTATTCATGAAATTCTTATAATCCTCATTTAATATTTTTATTTCATTCTTTAGATTGTTGATATTATATTTCACACCCATTTCGGCTGCGACAACGGATTGATTGCGGACGTCGACAGTACTTTCCTGCTTGGCATTATTAAAAGATGCGGCAACAAATACTGCTGATAAACCAACAAAAACAACAACTAAAAGGAGGACAAGTAACAAAGCATAACCTTTATGGTTTTTTACATACTTCAATTGAATCCTCCTCTTTAATTAGTTGTTTTATATCTCGTAAGTATCGTGTTTATTTTGTAGGTCGCATTTTTATATTTCACTGCAGCAGCAAATGTGTAGTCATCTTTCGTTGGGTTAATCATTTGATTTACACTTGTCATAGTCACATTGAAACGAGTATCTGAAACTGGCTTGAATGAACTGGCAGGTGGCTCAGTTGTACTTGTACATAATGTAGAAGATACAGGAGCAATCATAATTCCACCTGAATCCACTTTAATGTAATAACAATCCCCTTTACGCTGCTGTTTCATTAATTTCGATACAATTAAATTCGCTTCCTGTTGAGCGTAAGTCTTATTGGATTCCGCTATTGAATGATTAATGCCGATTCCCAAAGTTGTCATAATTAATATAGCTACAATAGAAACTAAGGCTAGATCCGCAATTAATTCCACGAGTGTTATGCCGTAATTATTTTTAATATAATTGATCATGAGCACACCTCAATAT
>NZ_JBFUIO010000027.1:0-35278 GCF_056401835.1 Paenisporosarcina sp. P4_D4
ATTTACTGAATAGTACGTTGAGTCTGTACCGCTAAGTTCATCTTTTGAAGTGAACTCCACAGTGAACTCTTGGTGCCATTCGTCATTTGAATTAGAAATTGTTGCTGGTGCTGATTTGTCGATTTTGACTTCAGCTGTTTTCACTTCTTCTTTATTACCAGCGCTATCGACGCTATAAAACGTAATTACGTTGATTCCTTCTTCTTTTACAGCAACATTATTGCCTTTTGTGAAATCAGAACCATTTACTGAATAGAATGTTGTTGCTTCATCGCTTAGGTCATCTTTAGCAGTAAATTCTAGAGTAGACTCTTGTTGCCATTCAGTTGTTGAATTGGAAGAAGTTACTGGTGCTGACTTGTCGATTTTGACTTCAGCTGTTTTTACTTCTTCTTTATTACCAGCGTTATCAACGCTATAGAACGTGATTACGTTGATYCCCTCTTCATTTACAAGWAGGCTATTTCCTTCTGCAAATTCAGAACCATTTACTGAATAGTACGTTGAGTCTGTACCGCTAAGTTCATCTTTTGAAGTGAACTCCACAGTGAACTCTTGGTGCCATTCGTCAGTTGAATTAGAAATTGTTGCTGGTGCTGATTTGTCGATTTTGACTTCAGCTGTTTTTACTTCTTCTTTGTTTCCTGCATGGTCTATGCTGTAGAAGGATATTTCATTTATGCCTTCTTTACTTAATTCGAAGCTTGTACCTTGCTGGTACTCTGAACCATTGATTGAATAATAGGATGCCTGTACATCACTGAACTCGTCAGTTGCAGTTAATTCAATGATAAATTGATCATTGAACCATTGTTCTCCAACATTGGACAACGTGACAGGAGCTGTCTGGTCTAGACTAATTTCTACTGTCTGCGGGTTTTCTTTATTGCCTGCTTTGTCGATTGAATAGAAGGATACTTTGTTGATTCCTTCTTTATCTAATGTAAGTTCTGTACCAACTATATATTCTGATCCGTTAATCGAATAGTAGGTAGCTGCAACACCGCTATGCATATCATCTGATGCCAGATTTATTGTAATAGGTAGGTTGGACCAAGCTGGAGTAACGCTTTCTTTTGTCACAGGTGCAGTCTTGTCAAACTTGACGTTAATGGTTTTAATCGCTTCCTTGTTGCCTACTTTATCAACTGAATAGAAGGAAACTTTGTGGATGCCTTCCTCTTCAATTGAAATGTTAGTTCCAGCAATGAAATCACTTTCATCCACTGAATAATACGTAGTTGCCACTCCGGTTTCATTATCGGATGCTGACAATGTGATGACAGGACGCTTATTTGTCCAATCTGTAGGTGCATCAGATATAGTAACCGGTGCTTCTGTATCCACAATCAATTTGGCCAAAACCGTATTTGATGGTTTTGATTCCCCGAACGAATTACTTTGAGAAGTGACATAAAACTCATGGTTAGCATATGACAGATTGTTAATTGTGTAAGATAAGTTATTCACTTTTCCTGCCACCAAGACTGCCTTGCCATCAATGATTTCATAAATATTATATCCGTTAGCGTAAGTGACGAAATCCCAGACTATTCTAGCACTAGAATCACTCAAAACTGTCACTGTGGCCGTTGGTGGCTGCATTTCTGGATATACAATCTTTTGTGTAATGGCGTTGGATGGTTGGGATTCTCCAAAACGTGTGCTGTAGGCTCTTACTTCAAAGGAATGCGTGTTTTCGACCAAATTGTACACATTAGCTTTCAAAGCAGTTCCTTTATAAACAAGCGTTTGGCTGCCCCCTACAGTTTGGTAAACACGATATTCATTAGCCCAAGTAACGGATTTCCATGTTAACTCCACATTGTTGACATTAGTAAATTTACTAGTAAGTACAGGTGGTTCTACGACTGGCCAAATCACATTAATACCTACTATGCTGCCGACAGGTGATTCAGCGAAACGGTCACTGTATGAGCGAACCTCATATTCGTAATCCCCTTCTGGCATATCGAAAAATGTAACAGTCGTGCTAGGTACAGTTTTTGTCAAAATCAATTCGCCATTAACGTTTTGATACACTTTATAGCCGGTTGCATAAGCCACTGCATCCCATGTTAGTTTAATATCATTTCCGTTTACGATGCTTTTTTTAAGATTTCCAGGAGCCTGCATGGTTGGATATATCATCGTACCAACTATTTCACTGCCTACTGGAGATTCATTAAAACGATCACTATAGGAATGAACTATATACTTGTAATCGCCCTTAGGCATATTAGCAAATGTCGTTGATGGTCCTGTTGTTGTTTTGACTAACTCTAGCTGACCATTCTTTTCTTGATAAACTTTATAGGAAGTTGCAAAGGTTGAAGCTTCCCATCTCAACGTTAAATCGTTGCCGTTCGCAATGCTTGATGTCACATTTTGCGGAGCTTCCATCGTATGCTCATCCACAGTCACCTTTTGCAAAGTACCTTCTGTCGATTCTCCAAAACGTGAACTGACAGAATGGATTACATACATATGCTCGCCAGCAGGCACTTTAGAAAGTATGGTGGTTAATGCTGTTGGCGAAGACTTCAATACTTTCTGACCATCTACCAGTTCATATACTTTGTAGCCCGTTGCATATGAAGCGGCACCCCACGATAATACAACATCATTTCCATTTTTAATTTGATATGCAGTATTTTCAGGCGCATGCATCGTTGGATAAATCAATTTAAACGAGATTTCCGTTCCATATTCCGACTCTCCATGAGTAGTTGAATAGGAGTGAACCACAAATGTGTAATCTCCGGCAAGCGAGTTCGAAAAAGCAATGGATTCACTCGTTGGGTTGCTCTTAAATACTTTTTCCCCATTAATAATTTGATAGACTTTATAGCTTGTCGCCTTTTCTACATCTGTCCAGTTCAATTTGATGTCATTACCGTTAGTAATGGTGTGCGATAAATCCTGCGGAGCAAGCATCGTCTGGCCTTTCAATGTAAAGGACACTTTCGATCCTTCATTGGACTCACCAAATTTGGTAGAGTATGAATGTATCTCGTACACATAGTCACCTGACGGCATGTTCGCAAATGTGTTATTAGAAGCCGTTACTGTTTTCTTTAATGTTTTTTGTCCCGCTGTTATTTGGTAGATTCTATAATCCGTTGCGTACTCGGTAGTGTCCCAAGACAACGTAAAGGACGTATCCGTTTTTATGGTTTCTTTCAAGTTAGCAGGAGCCTTCATTGTTGGATGAATCAATTCAAATGAAATACTGCTACCTTCTTTCGATTCCCCAAAACGGTCGCTCAGTGAATACACCTCAAATTTATAACTACCAGCTGTTCTATTAGCTAGGGTTGCCGAGGTTCCAGTCACTGTACTCTTCAATACTTTTTGATTCTCTACAATCTGATAGACTTTATAGCTTGTCGCATTGTCCGCAGCAATCCAGCTTAAGACAACATCATTGCCATTCTGTATTTTATACTCCAAGCTGGCAGGTGCTTGAATCAGAACTTCATCAACTGTCAATTCGGCTCTGCTTCCCTCAGCAGATTCGCCATAACGAGTACTGTAAGAGTACACTTCATAAACGTAGTTTCCGGAAGGCATCTTCGAATACTTGGTTCCAGTTCCGGTTACCGTACTTTTCAATACTTTTTCTCCATCAATGATTTGATAGACTTTGTAACTGTTAGCGTACGGGACAGTATCCCAAGCCAACACAATATCATTTGTGTTTTCAAGCTTATATGTAAAATTGCCAGGTGCCGTCATTGAAACAGTACCTACAGTTACAGAAACCTTGCTGCTATCCCCAGACTCACCAAAGCGGTCACTGTTTGAACGGATCTCATATTCATAGTCTCCTGCTTGCACATTCGTTAATTTCACAGACGTACCAACCACCGTATTTTTCAAAACTGGCTGTCCATCCACGATTTGATATAGTTTATAATTTGCTGCATTTGCAGCTGCATTCCACTTGAATGTGATGTCGCTCCCATTTGTCACATAATACGTAAAATTGGCAGGAGCTTTTATCGTAGGATAAACAACTTCCACTTGAACTGATTCTGAAAGCGGAGATTCCCCATACAATGCATTTACTGCTGTAACTGCATATATGAAGTCCCCTTCAGGAGCGTTATTAACAGTGAATGTCGTTTTGTTCTGAGTAGTTGTTACTAGTGTTTTCTGTCCGTCAACTGAAAGCTGGTAAAGATTATAAGTCTCTGCATATGCAGATGACCCCCAGCTCAAGGCGATATCATTTCCGTTCTTGATTGTTTGTGTCAATGTTGAAGGGGCAATCATTTCCGGGTAAAGAATTTCTACCGATACAGGTGCACTCGGGCCTGACTCCCCTTCTGGACTCATCGTAGAAACAACATATCGAGTAGTCCCTTCAGACAGATTATTTAAATTGAAACTTGGAGAGGTGCTATTGCCAAGCAGGTTCAGCTGCCCCTCTTGAATTTCATATACATTGTATCCGGTAGCACCGAATACAGAACTCCACGTAAGTTTCACGTCATCTGGTGTCACTTGTTGGGCAGCCAGATTACTTGGCGGCAACATATTGCTGTTCGTTGCTGCAAATGCAGCTGCAAATGGGTTAATCATTTGAATCAAAAGCAGCAATAGCGCCAAATAGGACGTCAATTTAATTGTTCGATTATTCATTCCATAACCTCTCCGCTTCTTGAATTCCAAAGAAAAAGAACCTTCAACAAGGTTCATAGAATCGGTCTATGATTCCTTGTGGCAACCGGCTACCTTCATGTAAATCTACATGTTTCAGGCCCTTGGCTTTGCGTCCCATGGTTTCCCAATGGTTTGCCTTTTTCACTTGGTTTTTTATAATATATTTAAATCTTACTACCCTCTTTTTAACATCAAAATAACAGGCACAAATAACCCTTATATAAACAAAAAGACCTATATTGGGTCTTTTAAAAAAGAGACCCTCGTAAACAAGGATCTCAATTTTAAAAAGTAAAAATTAACGAAGAAGTTGTAGAACGCCTTGAGGCTGTTGGTTAGCTTGTGCTAACATCGCTTGTGCAGCTTGACCAAGAATTGAATTCTTAGTTTGCTCCATCATTTCTTTTGCCATGTCAACGTCACGGATACGAGATTCCGCAGCAGTTACGTTTTCTGCAGTAGCATTTAAATTGTTTATAGTATGCTCAAGACGATTTTGATGTGCACCAAAAGTAGATCTTGCAGTATTAATAGTTTCAATTGCTGTTTCAATTGCTGCAGTTCCAGATGTAGGAGTTAAACCTGTTGCACTAACTTGTTTTCCAACTGCGAATACATCCGTATCTAAATCACTTATTACGATATCAATTGTTCCAGCAAATACTTTTGTACCGTTAAAGCTTGTATCAGAAATAATCTTATCCGCTTGCGTTACAAGTTCAGTCATTTCAAGTTCAAGGTTTGCAATGTCTTTTACATTATAAGTACCATTTTCTTTTTGGACTGACAATTCTTTTAGACGAACTAGCATATCACTTACTTCACTCAATGCTCCCTCAGCTGTTTGAATGTAAGATATACCGTCTTGTGCATTTTTAGAAGCTTGTTCTAACCCTCGAATTTGACCTCTCATTTTCTCCGAAATTGAAAGTCCTGCTGCATCATCAGCCGCACGATTAATACGAAGACCTGAAGATAATTTCTCCATGTTTTTCGATTGCGCATTGCTTGCTGCCCCTAATTGACGATGTGTGTTAAGTGCTGCGATGTTGTGATTAATTCTCATTTTTGTTACCTCCGTGTAATGTTTTTTTGTTTTTTGCAAGTGTCCAAATCCGTTTGGACTAGCTTACATAATTTATATCGGAGGCTTTTGATAAATGTTTAGCGTTTTTTGAAAATATTTCTATAAATTTTATAAAAATAAAAAGCCCGCAAAAATCCTGCGGACATTCCCCATAATATTACTTTTTCATATTCAAGAAATCGCTCAAGTTAATGACATTCGATGTCGCTCGTCGATTCTCTTCCTGAATTTCTAGATAGACTTCCTTTCGGTGGATGGTGATATATTTTGGTGCTTTAATACCGAGTTTAACCATTTCTCCTTCAATAGCAGTAACGAAGATTTCAATGTCGTCATCAATAATAATGGATTCGCCTTTTTTTCTTCCAAGCACTAACATCTGCTACACCTGCCTTTTTTCAGCACTTTGAAATAAAGGTTGCTTAATTAGGTAGTCTTTATTATCCAATACAATTTGCATGCCAAGCTGTCTGTTGTTATTAATGACAAGTGGTGCTTTTAAGTTAGTTGTCGCATCTTTTATTTCGCCCTTTGCTGTAACCGTTGTTAAGACGATTGCATCTGTTGGATCATTCAACTCAAGTTTATCAACCATTTGATCTTCTAGTTTGATGTCATATTCCTTAAAAAATGAGAAAGGGTCTACCAAAAAGAAGTTTACTTCTACTTCCTCTATCGATTGCAGGAAGTAGAATGGGGATTCCCCTTTTTCATCAGCCGGCATCAATGCATACTTTTTATATTCCTCAAATCCTGGAATTCCTTTATTGAATGTAATGATACTGCTATCTGCTACCTCTATTTCTCCAAAACGTGTCGTTTGAATCTTCATAAGCGGCTCCTTTCATCTTGTAAAGATTTTCTATTTAATTCTATTTTTACACAAATCAGTTTCACTAGACAGCAAAACTATTTCTTGATGGTTTTTTCACATGCGGATATATGTACTTTAGTTCACTATTTCCAGGGGGATTAAATTAATGAAAACCAAAGGGATAGCATTGTACTAAACGTAAAAAAAGGCACAATTCTCATAGATGAATTACGCCTTTTAGGAAATTATTTGTTTTTGAAAAAAGCGAGAACAACTTAACGCATTTCATTCAGGAGGTCGTCGAGGCACTCGTATTGTGAGGCTACTCCTTCAACAACTCCCATTTCCATTACTTGCTGAAGTGCTTCGATGGACGCAAATTGAGAACGTGATATAAGTTTCGTCTTTCCTTCGTGTTCAACGAATTCCATTGTTATCTGCATCTCTGGCAAACTATCTACAGTATTACCTTCTTCGTCTGCAAACATGTCCATATAGACGATTTTTTCAGGTGCATTAATCTCTTGGAATACAGCTTTCCCCCATGATTCGTGGCCAAAAAAGTCACCTTGGCCCTCATCGATGCACCTCATGCAATAATGCCATACACCGTTAGGCTCAAACTCAAATTGACGATTTTCTGTTTGCCATCCACGAGGTCCCCACCATTTTGCCAAGTACTCTGAATTCGAAAACGCCTTAAATACAAGATCTCGTGGTGCATTGAACACTCTATCAATGACAAGCTCTCGCCCGTCTACACTGGCCGTGACACCATTGATTACTTTATTTTCAGACATGTTAATTCCTCCTATCAGAAATTTTTGTAACAAGTAATTAATTCGATGGTGCATCCTTCTTTTCCTTGTACATCGAATAAATAATACCTTCATGCTGTCAAAGATATTCTTGCCTATTCGTAAGCCTGACCGAATCCCTCACTCTCTGATAGAGTGGGGGATTTTTGTAATATTTTTAAGGATATCAGCTGGGGATATCAAGGATTCGCGGGTGTTTATCGAGGATTCATCTTGTGATATCTTCATTTCTGAAGGGATATCTTGAAATGTGTCTGGGTTATCTAGAAATCGAGTACTCATATCTAAAATTCACGAAATCCGCACAATTCAAACGCGCTGAAATGGTGCCATTTGCATCGCAAATGGCACGTTACTGTGGGTTAATCGCTGGAATCAAGGATTCGTCGTGTGTATTTCACCTTATTAAATAAAGCCTTTGTATAAGCAAGGCGCATTCCGCACTTCACTTTATTCACATATCTATTCCCACGATTTCATTTAAATTTGTATTACCCGGGAAATAGTTTTTAGTCCAATCATTAAACGGCTTTTTCTTTTCCAATATTTGCTCATAAAATTCTTCTTCATGGACAGAGGAACGAATAACTAAAAGTCATTCCTAATAGGTTGTCTCAGGTAAAAGACAAAAGGCATCCGGATGGTCTTAATCCGGATGCCTTTTGTAATCATGATCTGTCCAATCCATTCCATGCTTTTTCTTTCTCATCATCAAATACGCACTTGATTATTTCTTTTCTTTTGGCCAAATGCCAATTGGAGATTTGCGAAACAGTCCAAAATCGTTCCATGCAAAGACCCCAAACATGGGTCTTAGTCTAAGCCTCATCATTAATTCTACATAGCCTATAATGCAAGGAGTTGGAAATTGGTATCTTTATTGTGTATTAAAAAGTTAACCATTATTAAGAACTAGTTAACTTTATAATACTGACGCACTAAATAGTTCTTTAAAGAACTGAAAGTAGATACTCTTCAGATAGCGAAAAATCACCACGAAGATTTTTTAAAAGAACCAGTTACCGAAAAAGCCTCTTCTACAGCATCGTCGGTTGAACGAAGTGCGACGATTTCTGCTCGTGCAACATCGGTTACGCGAAGTGCGGCGATTTCTGCTCGTGCATCGTCGGTTACGCGAAGTGCGGCGATTTCTGTTCGTGCACCGTCGGTTACGCGAAGTGCGACGATTTCTGTTCGTGCACCGTCCGTTTCGACAAGTGCAACGATTTCTGCTCGTGCGCCGTCTCCGGGAAGTTCGGCGTCTTTTGTTCGAGCATCGTTCGTTACTAAAAGTATCCTGGAACATGAAGTTGCTTAACCCTCTAGAGTTAGATAGTTCGACTGCATTTTTAATGCCGTCAACATTAAAACGTGACATTTTCAAACCTCCCTTCATCTTTATATTAGAGAAAGAAAAAAATCAATTTTACTTTAATTCAAACTCGTGCTGATACACATTTCTTTCTCATATAGTAAGTTACGAAATTGTACTAATTACGGTAGAGACAAACGCATATTATTTAAAAATAAATATAATTTCGTTTCTTTTCTTGGCATCTTTTATTCTTGTTTCATACGAATATTATAAAAATGAAAGGAAGAATTCGCGTGGATAATGTCGTGGAAATACCTGTATATCAGCTTTTTATTAATCCTATCGATTTAAGGGAACTTCGAAGAGAAATTTGGACGGATGATCCCGTTTCCGCGAAGCTAACGATAAACAAAAAGAAACATGATATCGATATTGCGTATCGTGGCTCGCATATCCGGGAGTTTCAAAAGAAGTCATATCACATTTCGTTTTATAAACCAAATACGTATAGAAATGCCAAAGAAATTCATATCAACGCAGAATATAAAGATCCGTCTCTAATGAGAAATAAATTATCGCTCGATTTTTTCAATGATATAGGGTGCTTATCTCCAAAATCTCGATTTGTAAATATAAAATTAAATGGGAAAAATGAGGGGATATATTTGGAATTAGAATCAGTGGATGAATATTTCCTTGCGAATCGACAACTACCGAAAGGACCTATATTCTATGCGATTGACGGAGATGCTAACTTTTCGTTAATGAGTGATCTTGATAAAGATGTAAAAAAATCACTTAAATTTGGCTATGAAAAAAAATGTGGTACAGAACAAGATGAATTTTATTTACAAGAATTTATTATTAATATTAATACCATTTCAAGAGATGATTTTGAAAAAGAAATTGTGAAATACCTAAATGTTGATCAGTATCTTAGATGGTTGGCTGGCGTTGTTTTCACCCAAAATTTTGATGGTTTTGTTCATAACTACGCACTATACCAAAATAGTGAAACGAGACTATTCGAAGTCCTCCCGTGGGATTACGATGCAACATGGGGAAGAGATGTAAACGGGGAAGTAATGGAGGAGGATTATTTACGAATCGAAGGATTTAATACGCTAACTGCAAGAATTCTCGATGTAAAAACATTCCGCGGTCAATACAAAAACTTGCTAGAAGTCATTATAAACAACCAATTTAATGTAGACTATTTGAAACCGAAAATACAAGGTCTGCATGAATTGATAAGACCATATTTTCTTGAAGATCCCTATAAGAAAGATGATATCCTTTTATTTGATAAAGAACCGGAGTATATATTGAATTTTATTGAAGCACGGGCGAATTATATTAAAGGGAAATTAGATACATTAGATTAAGTAGTTTCATCCCTTACACCACCCTCCTATATTTGGTAAGGGGTGTTCTAGTTGAATCAAATTACTAGTAACACCAATAATGCTCCTAGTATTTTTACCCCTAACTCCTTCATGTAGTAATAAAACTTTATTAAAAATTTCCACTGAATCTAACAACACAAAAAAGACCCGATCCAATAAAAAATGGACCGGGTCTACTTGCGTAGATTTATTGTGAACTTACTCTTGTTCGGCTTTTCAGTTTCTAGTATCTATTCAACCGTAACCGACTTCGCCAAGTTACGAGGTTTATCCACGTCACAGTCACGGTGAAGTGCTGCGTAGTAGCTGATCAGTTGTAAAGGAATTACCGAAACAAGTGGAGTCAACAATGGGTGCACTTTTGGCAGTACCAATGTGTCGCCTTCTTCTTCCATGCCTTCCATCGCAATGATACATGGGTTTGCGCCACGTGCTACGACTTCTTTAACGTTTCCACGGATGTTCAAGCTTACTGCTTTTTGTGTCGCCAATGCAAATATCGGAGTACCATCTTCAATTAGAGCGATCGTTCCGTGTTTCAATTCGCCACCTGCAAAGCCTTCAGCTTGGATGTATGAAATCTCTTTTAGTTTCAATGCGCCTTCCATGCTGACACAGAAGTCCAAGTTTCGGCCGATGAAGAATGCGTTTCGAGTAGTTGATAGGAAGTCACGAGCGATTTGCTCCATTTCTTCTTTTGAATCAACCATCGCTTGAACGGCATTAGCTACGATACCAAGTTCTTTAACGAAATCGAAATCTACTGTACGTCCCGCTTTTTTAGCCGCTACTGCTGCAGTAAGAGCAAGTACAGCGATTTGTGCTGTGTAAGCCTTCGTTGACGCTACAGCGATTTCAGGACCTGCATGCAATAACAATGTGTGATCTGCTTCACGTGAAAGTGTAGAACCTTGTACGTTTGTTACTGTTAACGTTGGGTGGCCCAATTCTTTGATTTTCACCAATACTTGACGGCTATCCGCAGTTTCACCAGATTGAGTGATGAACATGAACAATGGTTTTTCAGATAGCAACGGCATGTTATAGCCGAATTCACTTGAAATGTGAACTTCTACTGGAATACCCGCAATTTTCTCGAAGTATTCTTTTCCTACTAAACCAGCATGATAGCTAGTTCCTGCTGCAATAATATACATACGATCCGCTTCATTTAAAGCAGTCAAGATTGCTTCATCGATTTCAAGCTCGCCTTGTTCGTTCTGGTAAGCTTGGATGATTTTACGCATAACAGCCGGTTGCTCGTCAATTTCTTTCAGCATGTAATGTGGGTATGTGCCTTTTTCGATATCGCTCATATCCAGTTCAGCTGTATAAGCTTGACGCTCTACTACCGAGCCATCTAATTTTTGAATTTCAACAGACTCTTTTTTCACAATAACCATTTCTTGATCATGAAGCTCTACATATTGGTCTGTTACTTGTAACATCGCCATTGCGTCAGACGCTACAACGTTGAAGTCGTCACCAAGACCAACTAATAATGGGCTCTTGTTTTTCGCAACATAAATTGTTTGTGCTTCTTCTGAATCCAATAGCGCGATTGCGTATGATCCGTGCAACAAGCCAAGTGTATGGCGGAATGCTTCACCAGTAGTCATGCCGTCTTTAGAGAATTTCTCAATCAACTGAACAATGACTTCTGTATCCGTGTCGGACTTCATTTCCATGCCAGGTAAATATTCTTTTTGAAGCAAATGATAGTTCTCGATAACTCCGTTATGAACCAGCGTATAGCGACCTGATTCACTTTGGTGTGGATGGGCATTCAATTGGTTAGGGACTCCGTGAGTCGCCCAACGCGTGTGGCCGATACCAGTTTTTGCATGCACATCATTTTCTACTGCTTGACGTAAGTCTGCAATGCGTCCTTTTTCTTTGAATACAGTTACACCATCTTCATTGCGAACGGCAATACCAGCTGAATCGTAACCGCGGTATTCCAATTTTTCCAACCCTTTTAATAAAATTTCTTTTGAATCTAACTCTCCGATGTATCCTACAATTCCGCACATAATTTAAAATCCTCCAATAATTTAATCATAATAAAATAAGCGTTCTGCTAAGCGTGCAGACGCTGTTCGTGTGCCCTCTTCTTCCTTTAATCGCAAAATCACTTCTGCGGTTTAAGAATCAGAATTACGACCGGGCATCGCGGCCGGGAGGTATCCGCCGAATCTTCGATACTCCTCCTCCTCGTCTGCTGAAGATCCATTTCCGTCCGATTTCTTCAGCTCAGGCGCTATCATTGTTTTCCGATTTTTTTGACGTGCGTAAATTCACTCCTTCTGCACGGTAACGTTAAAGTAGTCAGTTGTCAATGACTTACAATTCACGTCAGCACACCTATCATACTGAATTCACATACATACGTCAATACAGTACATACCCTCAATATATTCCAAAGAAACATGAAAGTCTAAGAAAACAGCCTTTTAAAATTTACCATCCGTTTTTCCTAGTTTAATTAAACATTTTATATATTCTCAATGACCATTTTTCACCAGGTATCTTGTTATGAGATGGCCTTTCAATCATTCTTAAATAACAATTCTCCCCATTTTCCCGGGACACGAGCAGTTCGAGGAAGCAAGTAAATGAACACCGGAGTGCACTAAAAGTGCATGAGGATGTGAGTGAGCGCAGCTGACAAAGAAATGCGACGTGTAACACACCATTTTTCCGAGACACGAGCAGGTCGCGGAAGCAAGCGAGCGAACACCGGAGTGTACATAAGTACATGAGGATGTGAGTGAGCACAGCTGACAAAGAGATGCGACGTTGTAGCACCCATTTTCCCGGGACACAAGAAGTTCGAGGAAGCAAGTAAATGAACACCGGAGTGCACTAAAAGTGCATGAGGATGTGAGTGAGCGCAGCTGACAAAGAAATGCGACGAGTAACACACCATTTTCCCGAGACACGAGCAGGTCGCGGAAGCAAGCGAGCAAACACCGGAGTGTACATAAGTACATGAGGATGTGAGTGAGCGCAGCTGACAAAGAGATGCGAAGTGTATCGGGAAAATGGAAAAGAGCCGCATCTCTGCGACTCTTACAAACCCGTTATAGCACCAAATACCAACGCCAACGCAATGACAAAAGCGGGGTGCAACTTCACTTTTTCCAATAGAACGAAACTTGCCGCCATCAAAAACAAAGTATAACCGGGACCAACACCTTCAACTGATTCCTGCGCAAACTGGATGGTCATGAAACCTAGCAAAACAGCGATAACTGGTCGAATAATCTTCGTTAAGTTTTTCACTTCCGGTTCGTCTTTGTACTTAAGCAGGATGGCCATCATGCCAATCATCAGGAGTAAAGACGGGGCGACGCTCGCGAACATCGCGACGATAGATCCGAGCACTCCCGCTTCCGTGTACCCAATATACCCCGCCATTTTCGTAGCAATTGGACCAGGCAAGGAATTGCCAATCGCGACCACTTCACTAAATTCCTGCGTGGTTAACCATTCATAATTCCCTACCACTTCATGCTCTACTAATGGAATCGAAGCTGGTCCTCCACCATAACCGAGGATACCAGGAATGAAAAATGCCAAAAACAAGTGCCAATAAATCATGCTTTTTCCCTCCTTTTCAGGAGCGGTGAAAAGACGATAAGGATACAAACCAAAATGACAATAGCCGGATGGATTTGCAAACCTTCTATTAGAATGCCGGATAACACGATCAATAATATGGCGCGCATCCAACCGAGAGTTTCTCCTGATTTCTTAACAAAATCCCAAGTCAATACGGCAAGCATGACCGCAACAACCGGTACGACGGACGCTGACATATGTTGAACCCAGGGAATATCTTTATATGTTTGCAATAATCCTAAAAAAACAATCATCAATACAACTGTTGGTATGATAGATGCCACAAGGGCAATCAAGCATCCCCAGACACCCGCTATCCGGTAGCCAATATATCCAGCGATTTTAGTCGCAATGGGACCTGGCAACGTGTTGGCAAGAGCTAAAGTGTCGCCGAACTCGTCATCCGTCATCCATTCATATTTTTTCACGACTTCCTGATGGACCAATGGAATAGAGGAAGGACCCCCTCCAAATCCAAGCATGCCGGTGCGAAAGAAAGCCAGCGCGATATTGCGGTAAAGACCACGACGTGGACGTCCCGTAGCGTTCTTCACCCCAGCACGTTCTACCAAGCCGCGATGGCTCCGTCTGTTCGGGATTCTGTGCCACCTTGAAGCACACCCGTCTCAGGGTTTCGCCAAATTATTTGCCCACGTCCAAAACTGCCGCCATCGGATGTTACGTGAATGTCATGTCCTTTTCTAACCAAACTCTGAACCAAGTAGTTCGGAAACTCCGGTTCTACGTGGACAGTCTTTCCTTTCATCCACTGCCAGCGTGGCATATCCAACGTTGCTTGCGGATTTAATAGGAAGTCAACTGTATTTGTGACCACTTGGAAATGCCCTTGGGGTTGCATGTATCCCCCCATCACACCAAACGGTCCAACAGCCTGACCATCTTTCGTCAGGAAGCCAGGAATAATCGTATGGTACGTTCGCTTGCCTGGCTTCAGCACGTTCGGATGTGTTTCATCCAGTGAAAAATCATGCCCTCGGTTTTGCAGTCCGATGCCTGTGCCTGGAATCACGATACCCGAGCCGAAGCCCATATAGTTACTTTGGATGTAAGAAATCATGTTTCCTTCGTCATCCGCAGCGGCTAAATAAACCGTTCCGCCTTTTGGCAACTCATACGGTTCAGGGTTTGTTGCAGTCTCCCCAATGACACCTGCTCGTTTTGCAGCGTATTCATCTGACAGCAGATGTTCGACACTTACAGGCATTGCTTCAGGTTCTGTAATGAATGCCTGGCCATCTGTAAATGCCAGCTTCATCGCTTCGATTTGTCGGTGGAATGTGTCCGCATCCTGCCAAGCAGGTGGATCAAATTGCTTGAATACGTTCAACGCCATCAACGCAACCATTCCTTGCCCGTTCGGTGGAATTTCCCACACATCGTAACCTCGGTAGTTTGCTGAAACAGGCTCAACCCATTGCGGTTTATATGTAGATAAATCTTCTTTTGTTAAGTATCCGTCATGCTTTTTGAAGAATGCATCGATTTTGTCGGCAATTTCGCCTTCGTAGAAATCACGCGCATTCGTTTCACCAATTGCACGCAACGTTTTTGCATGGCCTGGTGAAGACCAGACTTCCCCGATTTCAGGCGCACGACCGTCCGGTGCGAACGTTTCGAACCAGGCAGCAAATTCTTCGGCCGTGAACGTTTCTTTGTACTTCTTATAGGCAGCTTTCCAATACTTGCCGAGAATCGGTGACAATGGATAGCCTTCTTCTGCGTATCGAATTGCTGGAACGAGCACGTCCTTTAATGAAAGTTTCCCGAATTTCGCGGACAATTCAGCCCACGCAGCTGGAACCCCAGGAACCGTCACTGGAATGACGCCAAAAACGGGCATTTTTTCATGCCCTTTATCGCGGATGGCTTCAGCAGAAATCGATTGCGGTGCAGGACCGGAGGCATTCAGACCATGCAACTTGTCCTTTGACCATACGAGGGCAAATGCATCGCCACCGATACCGTTTGAAGTGGGTTCTACTACAGTTAATGCGGCAGCTGTTGCAATGGCAGCATCAATTGCATTTCCGCCTTTCTGCAATATTTCAAGACCAGCCTGTGCTGCAAGTGGCTGTGAAGTGGCGACCATGCCTTTTTTCGCGAATACCGTATGTCGCTTCGCAGCAAATGGGTGGTGTAAGTAATCCATGATGTTCCCCCTTAAGTTTGGTCAGTTCAATGTTTAAATTTTTGTTCCTGAAAAATGACAAGCAGAAAAATGAGCTGGTTCTACTTCTTGCCAAGCCGGTTTGTCGACTTTGCATACTTCCTGCGCAATCGGACAACGTGTGTGAAATGGACATCCACTCGGAGGGTTTGCCGGATTTGGCAAATCACCCTGCAAACGAATCCGCTTAGTATTTTTTTGAACAGATGGCCTCGGAATGGCGGAAAGCAGAGCCTGCGTGTACGGGTGCAATGGATTAGCAAACAAATCTTTTACCGTGCCGAGCTCCACCGTGTTGCCCAGATACATAACCAAGACCCGATCACAGAAATAACGGACAACGCCCAGGTCATGTGAAATAAATAAGTACGACAGCTGGTATTTTTCTTGCAGCGACTTCAATAATTTTAACACTTGCGCCTGGACTGAAACATCCAAAGCCGAAACCGCTTCATCACAAATGACAAAAGAAGGATTCAAGGCAATCGCACGCGCAATGCCGATTCGTTGCCGTTGTCCGCCACTGAATTCATGCGGATACCGTTCAAAATGTTCTTCTTTCAATCCGACTTCTTGTAGTAAATCCAATACACTCGCTCGCTTTTCTTTTGCAGACATGTTTGTATGCATTGTAAATACTTCTTCCAATGCATGACCGATCCGTTGGCGTGGATTTAGGGACGCATATGGATCTTGGAAAATCATCTGCATTTCTTTGACGAATTTCAATTTTTCTTTACGTTTTAAATCTTGTATTTCTTCGTCACGAAAGTGGATTTTTCCTTCCGTCAATTCTTCCAGTCCTAAAATGGCTCTACCCAGAGTTGATTTTCCACAGCCCGATTCGCCAACCACTCCCAGACTTTCCCCTTCAAACAATTGAAGTGACACATCTTCTACAGCTTTCACGTGGCCTTGAACGCGTTTCAAAATACCGCCTTTAATAGGAAAATACTTTTTCACGCCTCTTAATTCAAGGAGAATTTTCGGATTAGATTTGGGCGACAAGGTGACCATGCTTAACCTCCTCCACTTCTTCGTGCAACCAACAACTGACGACATGTCCTTCATCCGTTTTAAATTCAGGTGGTGTCAGTTCCCGGCATTTATCAGTCGCAAATTTACATCGCGGATGGAAACGACATCCTTGGATGTGTTCCTGTAAACTCGGAAGGGACCCAGGAATCGGTTCCAACTCAAAATCAGAATCATCAATGTTCGGAACTGAATTCAGCAAGCCAATTGTATACGGATGTTTTGGATGATCAAATATTTCAGTGACCGTGCCTTCCTCCACTTTTTTACCTGCATACATGACCATCACACGGTCAGCAACTTCAGCGACAACGCCCATATCATGGGTAATCATCATAACGCCCATATTCAATTTTTCTTTAAGGTCATTAATTAAATCCAAAATTTGAGCCTGAATGGTGACGTCCAATGCAGTAGTAGGTTCATCTGCAATGAGCAGGCCAGGATGGCAGGCGAGGGCAATGGCAATCATGACTCGTTGTCTCATCCCCCCACTCAGTTCATGTGGGTATTGATTCATACGTTTCTCCGGATAGGGAATGCCGACTTGCTTCAATAACTCTATGCCTTGTTTCGTCGCTTCACTTTTGCTGACTCTATGATGCAAAATGAGTGGTTCACGCAATTGGTACCCCACCGTCAATACTGGATTCAATGCGGTCATCGGTTCTTGGAATATCATTGAAATTTTCGTGCCACGCATTTTTCTCATTTCTTCGTATGGTAGATTATGAATCGGCTTTCCTTCGTACTTCACTTCTCCGCCTGCGATCTTTCCATTACTCGGAAGCAGTCCAATGACAGATAGGGACGTAATACTTTTCCCGCAGCCTGATTCACCAACGATACAAAGCGTCTCCCCTTTCGCAATGGAAAAGGAGACATCCCGCACAGCTTGGACGTTGCCGTCCGCTGTGCGAAATTCGGTTACCAAGTGATTCACTTCGAGTAATGTCTCCATATCATTTCCCCCTACTTTCTTGAAACTTTTTTCAAGGACCACTTACCATTTGGATCAATTTCAAGACCAGAATAATTTTTATCCAGCGCTGCCGTTACAATCCCGTGATACATTGGGATGACAACATTTTCATCAATCATTAAATGATTGGCTTCATCTAGAATTTGCAAACGCTCATCCTGGTCAATCGTTGTACGCGATTGAACAACCAGTTCGTCAAATTCCGGATTGCTGTATTGAGAACGGTTAGATGAACCAACGTTATCACTATGGAAGTTCGGATAAAATAATTCAGAACCATCTCCCGTTACATTTGACCAACTCAAGAAAGTAAGGTCATAGTCTCCCGCGCGAGCTGTATCCAAGAATGTTGCCCATTCCATCGATTCAATCTCTACTTTGAATCCTGCCTCAGTTAATTGAGCTTGTACGATTTCAGCCATTAAGATGAAATTGTCGCGATTAGCAGTTAATAATTTTATTGGTTTGTCCCCGTATCCATTTTTCTTAACTAAGGCTTTTGCCGCTTCAACATCATACGCTGTTCCTGCTTTGTCTGCAGATTCATTAAAGCCGAATACTTGCGGCCCGATAACACTATCACTTCTTACACCTAAACCATTCAGTTTCGAAACAAATGCATCACGATCTACTGCTAATGCAACTGCTTTACGGAACTCAGGATCTTGGTTTCTCTCAAGTGAATGGTTGAACGTTAAGTAATAAACACTCGTACCATCTTTCTTTTCAATATTGATGTTATCCATTGATTCCAATCGCTTCACTTGCTCTGTTGGTAAATTATCGATGAATTGAACTTCCCCTGTTTGTAGCATGGAAATCGCAGTTGAAATTTCCGGAACGACTTTTAGCATAACTTTCTTTAATTCCGGTGCCCCATCCCAATATTCTTCATTTGCTTCTAATTGAACTTTATCTCCAGGTGTCCAACTAACAAACTTGAATGGACCCGTTCCAACTGGATCTTTCATTAAGTCTTGTTTCTTGTCGGCAGTTGGGCTGACAATCGCTGCATTTGTATGTGATAAAGCCGCTAAGAACGGTCCATACGGATACTTTGTTTTAATTTCAACCGTGTGTTCGTCTAATACTGTAATCGTATCAACCGGTTCCAATAATGATGCACGTGGTGCAGCAGTTGCTGGATCGCGAAGTTTATCAAATGTATATTTTACTGCTTCAGCATTAAAAGGTGTGCCATCGTGGAATTTGATACCTTCTTTTAATTTAATGACCCATGTGTTTTCATCAGGGTTTTCATATGATTCAGCAAGCAAAGGTTCAAATTCCTTTGTATCTCCGTTACGAGTAAATAGTTGCTCATAGACATGCTCCGTGATATTCGCGGATACTGCGTCGTTCATTAAGATCGGTGATAACCCGACAGCATCTGAAGTCGATGCATATGTGAATGTTTCATTACTTGCAGATCCACCACTTGATTTCCCATCAGAATCTTTAGGTGCTGATGCGGATTCCCCCGAGCAAGCTGCAAGTACAAGCATTACCATTAACATGATTGAGTACCATACTATTTTCTTCATTCTTTTTCCCCCTGCTCCATTATTATTGATGTCTGGCAATACACGACAGTTCGCACTTCAGCTTTAGTCCCTCATGCGAAAGCAAGCTTTCGAATCGGTTCTTCAAGCGCCGGCGCCGAGCTAAAGTGGCGCGTTTCGCTTTTCATTGAATATCCATATTCGGATCTAACGCATCCCGCAATCCATCACCGACAACATTGAATGCAAAAACCGTCAACATAATAGCAACACCTGGGACGATTGTTAAATGAGGCGAGGTCCACATATAATCTTGACCTTGTGCAATCATGGCTCCCCACTCAGGTGTGGGAGGCTGAGCGCCCAGTCCTAAATAACTGAGTGCAGCTGTGGATAATATCGCCGTAGCCATTCGCATCGTCGCGAATACAATGATCGGTGCGAATGCATTCGGTAAAATGTGACGGATCATAATTCGAAAATCAGATGCGCCTAATGACTTCATCGCCATGATGTATTCTTTCTGTTTAATGGAAAGAACCGAGCCTCGTACAATACGGGCACATGTTGGAATGGACCAAATACTGATTGCGATGGCGACATTGACCAAATTCGTGCCCAAAATTGCGATAATCAACATCGCTAGCAATATCCCTGGAAACGAGAACAATAAATCAACAATGCGCATGATGACGCCATCCAATTTTTTATAGTACCCGCCGAGCAATCCAAGCGTGACACCCCCAATCAGACCGAGTGATACGGCCATGATGCCTACAAGCAAGGAAATTCGTGCACCGTAGACAATTCGTGCCCACACATCCCGTCCATAGTTGTCAGTTCCTAACCAATGGCCATCTGAAAACATTGGCAATTCGCTTGCCACCAAGTTTTGTTTGATGGGATCATGGCTCGCAATAAGTGGTGCAAAAACTGCCATTCCGATTTGTAAAAGGATGATGAACAATCCCGCAACTGCTAACTTATTTTTGAACAATCTTTTTAAAGTAGTCATATAAACTTTTTCTTTTTTCTTAACAACCGGCAAACGTTTCTCCGTCGTCAGGATTGCATTCGTCATATGGTATCTCCTTTCATCAGTCGTAGCTGATACGTGGATCGATAAAGGTATAAACAATATCTACGATTAAATTTACGACCACAAACAGAGTGGCCACTAACAGCACAGATCCTTGAACCATAGGGAAATCTCTCATTGCGATTGAATCAATCATTAACCTTCCTACACCATTGATGGCGAATACTTTTTCAGTAATGATTGTTCCCCCTAGCAAAAATCCAAAGTTAAGTCCGATGACTGTGATGACTGGAATCATGGCATTTTTCAGCGTGTGAATCCAAATGACGTTTCGTTCTTTCACACCTTTCGCCCTTGCTGTCCTAACGTAATCAGCTTTAATCACTTCAAGCATGGAAGACCTCGCCATTCGTGCAATCATAGCTGCGGAGCCCGTACCAAGAGTAATTGCCGGTAAAATCAATTGTTTGAAGCCGTCAACCGTGTAAAAAGGTTCGGAAAGTCCACCTACCGGAAGCCATTGCAGATTTACTGCAAACACTAAAATTAACAGTGTACCTAACCAAAAGTTCGGAATGGAAATGCCTGCAAGCGCAAACGTGGTTGACGTGACATCCAGCCATGAATTATGTTTGAGTGCTGATATCAACCCTGCAAATATCCCAATGACTACCGCAACAATCATACTGGCAATCGCAAGTTTTAGTGTATTTGGAAAACGGATTGATATAGCCTCTGAAACAGCTTGCTTTGACTGATAGGAATAACCAAAATCCCCTTGAGCTGCATGTTTTAAATACCTTCCATATTGAACAAGGAATGGATCATTTAAGCCAAGATTATCTCGGATGGCTTCCAAATCGGTTTCAGTCGCCGTAGGTCCGCCCACCATCGTGGCTGGGTCGCCAGGAGCTATGTACATGGATGAAAAGACAAGAAAGGAAATTCCTAGTAATAAAAAAACCAGTTGTATCCCTCTTCTGACAATCAAAGCTATCATTTATTCCCCCACCTTCTTACAATTGTTAATTGATTTTTTTAATTTGATTAACAATTGGTTGTTATTTGTTAAATGTGATTATAGAGCATTGAGAATTAAAAATCTACATGAATATTCAAATAAATTATAATTTTTCATTTTTTATATTCCTTTCGTTAATAAATAGTGATTATCTCCTACATAACGTAATTCGTTTTAGAAAAAATCAATCAAATTGTTAGTATCGCCTTATTAAAACGATGAAAACGTTTACAATCATTTCGTAAGTTGAAATTTCTATACAAAAAGACCCCTGACTTTTCATAAGAAATGTCAGGGGTCTTTATTTTGTTATAGTTTTAATCCGCTTCGGCTCTTGAAGCGTCTTAATAATATGTGGCTTTCCACACGCGTAATGCCTTCCAATGCGTACAATTCTTCGTTGATGAACTTTTCTAGATTGGAGAAATCATCCACCAAGACATGCATATGCAGGGTTGAAGGTCCGGTCATTTGATAACAGCTCGCAACACTAGGGTTATCAGCAAGTTTTTCAGCCACTTCCACAAGCGAAGATGGTTCACAGTCCACTTCAAAGAAGCCAGATACACTTTTACCAACTTTCTCCGAGTTGATTACCACCGTGAAACGTTCAATGACTCCCGCTTCTTGCAACTGGTGTACACGTTCGCGCACAGCAACGCGTGATAAGTTCAATTCTTTACCTATATCTACATACGATAAGCGTCCATTAGCAATCAATAATTCTAAAATACGTTTATCTGTAGCATCTAAACGCATGGGCCACCCACTTTCCACCATTGTATTGGTATTATACGAAAAGAATTAGCAGCTGGGAAGAAAAATAATTAATATTCTTACGATTTGTTTTTAAACGGGAATTTATATACACAGAACGACAGAAGACCAACTTCATAGAAGCTGGCCCTCCAAATAAATTATTCTGCTAGTCCCATTTCAGTACGCACAACTTCAGCAATGCGTTCCACATATCGTTCGCAATCTTCTTGCGTTGACGCTTCAACCATGACACGCACCAATGGTTCAGTACCGGAAGGACGTACCAACACGCGGCCATTGCCAGCCATTTCTTGCTCAACTTCCGCAATGACTGCCGCCACTTTTGCATTATCCGTTACGCCATGTTTGTCCGTGACACGTACATTCACAAGTTTTTGTGGGAAAATCGTCATTTCAGCTGCAAGTTCAGACAGCTTCTTGCCTGTAATTTTCATGATGTTCACCAATTGAAGACCCGTTAGTAAACCATCACCTGTTGTATTATAATCCAGGAACACGATGTGTCCTGATTGTTCTCCACCTAAATTGTAGCCATTGTTTTTCATTTCCTCGACAACATATCGATCACCAACCGCTGTTTGCACGCTACTCATACCATGAGATTCAAGCGCCTTATAGAAGCCCATGTTACTCATAACTGTAGAAACAACTGTATCGTGCTTCAAACGGCCTTCACTATGCAAGTGCTTCGCACAAATGTACATAATTTGATCGCCATCTACGATTTGACCTTTTTCATCCACTGCAATCAGACGATCGCCGTCTCCATCAAACGCAAGCCCTACATGAGCTCCTTTGTCAACGACAAACTTAGCCAATACTTCAGGGTGAGTAGATCCGACACCTTCGTTAATGTTCAAACCGTTCGGTGATGCACCCATCGTGGAAAGATCCGCATCCAGGTCAGCAAAAACATGAGTTGCTAAAGAAGAAGTAGAGCCATGTGCGCAGTCCAAAGCAACATGGATGCCAACAAAATCTTCATCCAACGTTTGCTTTAAGTAACTGATGTATTTTTGTCCACCTTCAAAGTAGTCCGTAACAGATCCTAAATTGCCGCCAACCGGGCGTGGCAATTCATCCACTTCTGTATCAATAAGCGCTTCGATTTCCGCTTCTTGTTCATCAGAAAGTTTGAAGCCATCAGAACCAAAGAATTTGATTCCATTATCTGCAACCGGGTTATGTGAAGCTGAAATCATGACGCCCGCTTCAGCACTCATCACACGCGTTAAGTAAGAAACACCTGGCGTACTGATGACGCCTAAACGCATAACTTCTGCACCTACAGATAAAAGACCAGCAACCAGTGCACCTTCCAGCATATGACCGGAGATACGTGTATCACGTCCAATCAAAACTTTCGGACGACTTGTAGCTTCTTTTGTTAAAACGTATCCACCGATACGACCTAATTTAAATGCTAATTCTGGTGTAAGCTCGCTATTCGCAACGCCTCGTACCCCATCAGTTCCAAAATATTTACCCATTTATCTATTCTCTCCTTCAAATCCAAACTTAAGCTCGCACGACATCCACTGTGACAGAAGGTGAAGACACCGTCCAAGTCACGTTTTCAGGACCTTCAACGGTGACAACCAAAAGATTTTCACCGTTTTCAGCTGTGCTTGCATCTACATATACTTGAAAATCCTTCGCACTCAAGGTGTCAATATATGGACTTTCTCCTCGTACAGTCAAGAGGACTTGACCACTTTCAGGTTGGCTGAATGCGTAATGATCCTTTTCATTCAACCCTTTGACTTCTACATTAACATCCGCGAATTCACGGGATTTTGTTTTAACTTCGTTATCTTCTTCAGCTGGCACTTGGCCGGACTCTTCCACCGACTCTTCTTTAGGTGCTGGTGTCACATCAACAAGTACTTCCAGTTGAGATTCAGAAAGTCTCGACACACCTTTAGGTACCGGTAATTTCAATGCGAGTTCTTTTGATTCTTCAAGCTTACTCACATCTACGTCCACCTTGATTGACTCCAATGCATCGACAACCGCTCGGTTTCCGTACACACGTACATACTCAAATGATGGCGTTAAATCATTAATTATTACGCCTTCTTTAGGTGGCCCGATTTGCCTTAAAGCAATGGGTACCTCTTTGCTATATTCTTCAATGTTAACCGTGACGTCCACTTGAGCAGGTTCAATGGTCACATTCAATTTGGATAAATCCTTATCCAATACTTTTACGCTCGCTTCTTGCGTGAATGTTTTATTGAGTCCTGGCTCTCCCCCGACAGTTGCTTTTACAAAACTGATGCTTTCAACTACACTTTTCGCTCCCGTTATCAATACACGTTCAGGGTTCGTTTTCATGCCCGTCACGATAAAGTCTTCAGCCAGCAATCGTTCGTTAAATTCAGCATCTACCCGCATTTCCCGGGTTATTTTCTCTTCAATACTCACTTCGATATAAGAAGGATCTAAGGTGACTTCAAGTTTTTCTGACACGTTCTCCACTTGGAGCATGACATTATGCTGACCCATATTCAAATTGCGTAAATCCACAAAGACGGTGAAATCTTGCAACTGTTTTGCTGATTGTACAATCGACGTAGGTCCTTCTATCGTTACATCAACTGTTTCTGGAACTCCCGTGACCACTAAGTTCTCATCATCATAATAGACTTCCACCGGCACATCGCGAATAATATCCGTCATGTTCCCGTTCGTTGATGCATTCAAGCTTTCTTCATCGGATTTAATTGTCAAGAACAAAAGCATGGCAAGAAGTAGCGCAGTGATTCTCAAAAACCAAGGGCTATTCATCATTTTATCCATTCTTTTTCCCCCTCCACGTCCATTTAGAAGTGCTAACCATTTCAGGTTCAGGTCCAAACCACACTTTACGCAAGCGTGTTTCAAATTCTTCAATGGATAGATTTCTGTGAAGGTCTCCGTTAGACGTTAAACTAACCGCTCCCGTTTCCTCAGATACAATAATGGTAATGGCATCCGTCACTTCGCTTATACCCAGTGCCGCACGATGACGTGTACCAAGCTCTTTCGAAATGAATGGACTTTCAGATAACGGCAAATAACAGGCAGCAGCCGCTATTTTATTTTTTTGCATAATAACCGCTCCATCATGAAGTGGCGTATTCGGTATGAAAATATTAATCAATAATTCCGATGTAGTTTCAGAGTTCATTTTAATACCCGTTTCAATGTACTCCGTTAACCCTGTCTCGCGTTCAATCGAAATCAACGCACCAATTCGGCGTTTTGCCATATAGCTTACAGATTTCGTCATGGCTTCAATTAATCGATTTTGCTCTTCTGCTTCTTGAAGGCTCGTGCGGGCGAATAATTTACCTCGACCTATCTGTTCGAGTGCACGTCTTAGCTCCGGTTGGAAAATAATAATAATGGCAAGAAAGCCCCAGTCAATGATTTTTTGCATCATCCAACCAAGTGTATCCAATCCAACTGTTTGCGTTAGCACCCGGACAATGATGATTACAAAGATTCCTTTTAATAATTGGACCGCTTTCGTTCCTTTTATCAAAGTGAAGATCTTATAAATGACAAACCACACGAGTAACACATCAAGTATATTAACGAGCACGTTTACCGGCGTCAAATCGGTGAATTGGTCAATAAACGGCATGTGGCATCCCCCACTTTTCATCACATATTCATATGGAATCAGTATAACATAAACATCCAGCCTTCTGCCTAATAGCGCAACGCTTCAAGCAAGATTGACACTTATAGCGCATGGATTTTGGCCTATGCGTGTTTTGGGGACTTCTATTCGCTCTTATTCCATTTCTATTCGCGTTTCATTGACTTCTATTCGCTTTTCCACAACTTCTATTCGCGTTCACATATTTCGCAGCCGGAATCACGTCCTATCTCCTACCTTTCAATAGGGACAAAGCAAAAGCCCACCCTCAACGGGTAGGCTTATTTATCTTAGTTTCCATCAACAAGCGACGTGACGTCTTTTGCGCCTGCTTTAATTTTATACCAAAGCCAATCAAACACTTGATTGATTTCTTCTATTTCACCTGTCACATTGGCTGTTGAGGCCATATACTGTCCATTGATTACCGTCACATTCCCATCTACTTCTCCATCAATTTGAAGGTCACCATTTTTGACAACCAAGTCCCCTTTGACAATCTCTCCTGCAGGAACGATTACTTTTTCTCCTTCAACCACAAGGTTTGGTTGTTTTGTAAACGAGAAATGTTGGTCATCGTTATAACTGGAGAAGAGTGAAGCACTCATCAGAATCATAAACAAGGCTGCAGCAGTCAGTAATGGATGGCTGTGGAACCAGCGTTTCATCCCAACTTTTGATGTTTCTTTTGGCAAACGTGCCGTCACGCCTTCCACAAAACCATTCGGTGCTGTAATATGTGAAGCGCTCTGAACGAACGCAGCGACTTTGCTTAACTCATGCATGTGCTGCTGACAAGACGGACAATTGATTAAATGGGTTTTGAGCTCCTGCTCATGTTCAACACTGATGTCGCCATCCAAATATTCATGCATATAGTGAACGATATGTTCTGGACATTTGTTCATCGTGAATCCCTCCTACATGTTACTCAATTGCTTTCTGAGCGCTTCGCGCCCTCTGTGGATACGGGTTTTCACAGTTCCAAGTGGCATTTCCAAAATGTCACTGATTTCCTGGAGCGGCAAATCCTCCATATATTTCAGTACAATCACTGCGCGGTACTTATCCGGCAAGCGACTGATTTCATATTGGACACGGTCTTGCATTTCCATTTTCATTACCTGATCTTCCGGCAATTCTTCTGAGGCAGCGATTTGCGAGTACATATTCAAACCTTCTGTACCTGAAACCTCTGCATCCAAGTAATAATCCGGTTTCTTCTTTCTTATACGGTCGATACACAAATTGGTTCCAATTCGGTACAACCAAGTTGAAAATTTTCGATTTGTATCAAACGTATGGATGTTAATGAAGGCACGAACAAATGCTTCCTGTGCGATATCCTCCGCTTCATGCATGTTTCCAAGCATACGAAAACATACCCGATATAATTTATCTTGGTATAGCTCGACAATCTCCGCGAATGCATTTTGATCGCCTTTTAATACTTCTTTTATTCGTTTGTTGACCAAAGCATCCATGGTGATTTCCCCTCCGCTCATGCGGCTGTCTTACTTATACGGATTAAAGTTGAGACAGGTTTCATCTTTTTTATCAATACCTAATATTATATCAGAAATATTTCAAGATACTTACAATTAATTAAAAACTTACCTATAAGTTGACGGCCATTCATTTCAATTAGTGGCATGAAATAAATACAAAAACAGTTCAACCATAGCATCATATGCCAGGTTGAACCGTTCGATATTAACTTATAATAATTTTTCGCCGAATAGTGAGCCCATCAAAGCTACAGCTACATCCGCTGTTTTATTTTTCTCATCAAGAATCGGGTTAACTTCTACGAATTCAGCTGATGTGATTATGTCTGCAGAATACAGCATTTCCATCGCTAAATGACTTTCGCGGTAACTGATTCCACCCGGTACAGGAGTTCCCACACCTGGTGTATAAATCGGATCAATTCCATCTAAATCCAGTGATAAATGGACACCATCTACTTCACGATCTTTTAAATACCACATAGCTTTGTCCATAACTTCCGTCATTCCAAGCTTATCGATATCATGCATCGTGAACACTTTGATGCCTTTTTCTTTAATTAACTCACGCTCACCAGGATCAATTGAACGTGCGCCGATAATGACAACATTTTCAGGCTTGATTTTTGGTGCAAATCCACGAATATTCACCAATTGTTCATTGCCCAATCCAATACTTACTGCAAGTGGCATTCCGTGAATGTTACCAGATGGAGATGTATCTCCCGTATTTAAATCTGCATGCGCATCGTACCAGATAACGCCTAGATTTTCATAACGATCGCCTAAACCAGCCAATGTGCCAATGGCAATACTATGATCTCCACCTAGAATAAGCGGGAATTGACCATTTTCCATAACATCATGGATTTTATTAGCTAAAGTTGTACTTGCATCTGTTACTTCTTTTAAGTTGCGTAAATTTGTATTAGTTGGAGCAGTTTTTTCTGCCGCTGCAATTTGGATATCGCCTTCGTCTGTTACCGTGTGACCAATCTCTTCTAAACGTTCAACAACGCCAGCGTAACGAATCGCACTCGGTCCCATATCAACCCCACGACGATTTTGCCCCAAATCCATCGGTACCCCAATTAAAGATATATTTAATTTATTCATTATTTTATACCTCCCCATTTACTTAGGTCTATTGTAAATGAAGAGGTACACTTGGCTCAACCGCACATCATTTTGAATATTTATTCATTTTTTCTTGCAACCCTTTGTTGACGCTGGCCCACTCTTTGTCAATGATTGAGTAAACAACGGCATTGCGCGGTTTTCCAGTCGAGCGAATTCGTTCATTTCGTAAGATGCCTTCTTTTTGGGCTCCGAGTCGTTCAATCGCTTTTTGAGACTCCACATTTTCTTCATCTGTTTTAAATTGAACGCGAATCATGCCAAGCGTTTCAAAGGCATATGTGAGCAGCAGCCACTTAGCTGTCGTATTGATATGCGTTCGTTGAAATGGTTTGCCATAAAAAGTACCGCCTATTTCACATGTTTTATTCGCATGGTCAATGTTATATATACGTGTAGAACCATACAGTTCGTCCGTTTTTGAGTTCGCTGCAACAAAAACAATTGTCGAATCAGTTAATTGCATATCTTCATAGCCGGAGCTCATCCACTTTTCAAACTCTTCCATATGTTGAAATTTATTAAGCATAAAAGTAAACGTTTCGAACGTTGTCAGTTTCCACAGTCTTTCAATATCGGATTCTTGCATCGGTCGTAACGTCACATCATCATGCATTAATAAAACGCTCATATTCCACACTCCCAACAACTTTTACACTATCATACAAAAGTTTTTCCAATATATACAGACTGTGGTCTGAAAATTGTGTTATCTTCCGCTTGTTCCATCGCATGGGCAGTCCACCCGACAATTCGAGCCACACTGAAGGTAGGTGTAAAGAGTGCCGGGTCCAAATTAATGGCACGCATGATGGCCGCTGCATAGAACTCGACATTGGTATACAGCTTGCGGCCAGGTTTATGTTCATTTAACAGATGAATTATTTCTTTTTCAGCAAAAGTAGCAAGATCAAGCCATGCATCTTCTCCTTGAAGTGATAAACATTTTTCACGAAGCACAATCGAACGCGGATCTTCCGTTTTATAGATCCTGTGACCGAACCCCATGATGCGTTCTCCTCTAGCTAGCTTTTCTTCTATGACTGCACGCACTCCTTCGGGAGACTGCATCTCATCCAATAAATCAAGCACCCCTGAAGGAGCACCTCCATGTAAAGGACCTTTCATCGTCCCTAGTGCAGATACAATTGCAGATGGAATATCAGACTCCGTTGAGATGGTGACACGTGCAGCAAACGTCGATGCATTCAAGCCATGCTCCATTGTTAATAACAAATACGTCTCAAGCGCTTCCACTTGTGCAAGTGTTGGGGATATCCCTGTTAACAAGTATAAAAAATTGGCTGTATGTCCGAGATTATCAAGTGAAGACAAAGGCTCCAATCCTTGTTGTCTTCGATAATAAAAAGCAACGATTACCGGAAGAGCAGCTGTTAAAATAACCGATTGTTCATATATTGATTTTCCCAGGAATGACGGGGTTCCGTAAGCCGAAACAGCTACCTTCAATACATCCATCACTTGTAAATCAATGGGCAATTGCCCCAGTAGGTTTAGTACATGTTCAGGAAGTACTCTTCCTTCTTTCAGTAATGAGGAAACTGGTTCCTTCTCTCCTGTCCATAAAAATGTGGACAACTGTTCAAATGTTGCATTTGGGATGATTTTATCCACAAGTTCTCCACGGTAGCGCAATTCACCTTTGTCTCCATCGACCGATGCGATTTTCGTGTGAACGGCCACCACGTCTTTCAAACCTTTTTGAAACATACTGATCGCCTCCTATAAAAGAAGTATACGTCGGCAAATTGATTATAAAAATTAAATAGTTATAATTAACTTAATTAATTTTCTTAATAGAGGTGTTTGTTATTGAAATTCAATGGATAAAAACATTCAGTGTGGCTGCCAAGACGCTTAATTTCCGAAAAACTTCCGAGCAACTTTTAATGTCACAACCGAGTGTTTCCGTGCACATTAAATTGTTGGAAGAATTTTTAGGAATTTCTTTATTTGAACGTAGCAAAAACCGGGTTACGTTATCGGATGCCGGCAAATTATTTGTGGATAAAGCAGACAAACTCCTTCAACAATATGAAGAAAGTATCCAAACCATTCATGCTTACAAACAGGGGTTTAGAAGGAATTGGACCATTGCCATTTCTCCGTTGTTGGCAGAAACCATATTACCTCATATCCTGCGTTCATTTATGCGGCAACATCCAGACTTAGAAATCACGATTCGCGTGGAAGAATCGCACCTCATCGAAGAACTTGTGGATAAAGAAGACGTACATTTGGGGATATCCGCATTAAATTCGACTTATAAACATATTGAATCGATTCCAATTTTTGAAGAACCTCTTCTTTTCATTGCTCCTGTGGATATCTATGATGATGAAAGTGGGCCTGCGTACGATGAAATGGAGTTTTTACAAACTTATACACTGTTTACCCACCATCACCCCGTGTTTTGGGATGACGTGTTGATAAAGTTAAGAAAACAAGTAACCGGCTTGCGTTCCATGAAAGTCTCTCAAGCACATATCACCAAACGTTTTATCCAGGAAGGGCTCGGTATCTCATTCCTGCCTCACTCTATTGTCAGACGTGAACTACTGGAGGGCAGATTGAAGAATGTCCATTTTGATTTATTTGAATTACCTAAAGTCACGACTTATGTTGTCATAAAGAAACAAGCGGAATTGGAGAAAGAGTTCATTCAGCTCTTGTCGTCGCATTATTTTGGATAAACATGATTTCAGAAAAACAAAAAAAGATGTTTGGAATATAAATATTCCAAACATCTTTTCAATTATGGAGCCTAGCGGGATCGAACCGCTGACCTCCTGCGTGCAAGGCAGGCGCTCTCCCAGCTGAGCTAAGGCCCCGAAAAAAAATTAAATAAAAAAATGAGCCATGTAGGATTCGAACCTACGACCCTCTGATTAAAAGTCAGATGCTCTACCAACTGAGCTAATGGCTCGTACAAGTGTTATGGCTGGGGTACCTGGATTCGAACCAGGGCGTGACGGAATCAAAATCCGTTGCCTTACCGCTTGGCTATACCCCATTAGTAAAATCGAAAAAATGGTGGAGGGGGGCGGATTCGAACCGCCGAACCCGAAGGAACGGATTTACAGTCCGTCGTGTTTAGCCACTTCACTACCCCTCCAAGGGTAAATATATAAAAATAATGGTGGAGGATGACGGGCTCGAACCGCCGACCCTCTGCTTGTAAGGCAGATGCTCTCCCAGCTGAGCTAATCCTCCGGTAAAAAGAATGAAAAGCGGCGTATTTCGTTGTCAACTCACGCATTCATTTCAGTCACGTACTTTTGTACGCTCCTTCATTCATTCGTTCGTTTCCTAGAACTACTTGTGCTTTTGATCCTTTTTACGAACTGGTTAAAGTTACGTAAAAAGAAATTCATGGTGACCCCTACGGGATTCGAACCCGTGTTACCGCCGTGAAAGGGCGGTGTCTTAACCGCTTGACCAAGGGGCCGATATGTATGATAAACGAGTACTGTATTTTTGGAAAAAAGCTTCCAACCGGGCTCGAACCGGTGACCTCTTCCTTACCATGGAAGCACTCTACCTGCTGAGCTATGGAAGCAAGAAGAAAGTAGTGGCTCCGAAGGTAGGACTCGAACCTACGACCAATCGGTTAACAGCCGATTGCTCTACCACTGAGCTACTTCGGAATAAAAGTATAAATAAAAAAGCCTAGCGACGTCCTACTCTCACAGGGGGAAACCCCCAACTACCATCGGCGCTAAAGAGCTTAACTTCCGTGTTCGGTATGGGAACGGGTGTGACCTCTTTGCCATTATCACTAGACTTTTTTTTGAGTGTTTGTTCACTCAAAACTGGATAAACGGGTCATTGAAAACCATTCAAATTCATTTTGGTTAAGTCCTCGATCGATTAGTATTCGTCAGCTGCACACGTCACCGCGCTTCCACCTCGAACCTATCTACCTCATCGTCTTTGAGGGATCTTACTTACTTGCGTAATGGGAAATCTCATCTTGAGGGGGGCTTCATGCTTAGATGCTTTCAGCACTTATCCCGGCCACACATAGCTACCCAGCGAGGTGCCAAACCTCCCCGTCGATGTGGACTCTTGGGGGAGATAAGCCTGTTATCCCCGGGGTAGCTTTTATCCGTTGAGCGATGGCCCTTCCATGCGGAACCACCGGATCACTAAGCCCGTCTTTCGACCCTGCTCGACTTGTAGGTCTCGCAGTCAAGCTCCCTTCTGCCTTTACACTCTACGAATGATTTCCAACCATTCTGAGGGAACCTTTGGGCGCCTCCGTTACACTTTAGGAGGCGACCGCCCCAGTCAAACTGCCCGCCTGACACTGTCTCCTGCCCCGCTAAGGGGCAAGGGTTAGAAGTTCAATACAACCAGGGTAGTATCCCACCGACGCCTCCTCCGAAGCTGGCGCTCCGGAATCTCAGGCTCCTACCTATCCTGTACAAGTTGTACCAAAATTCAATATCAGGCTACAGTAAAGCTCCACGGGGTCTTTCCGTCCTGTCGCGGGTAACCTGCATCTTCACAGGTACTATAATTTCACCGAGTCTCTCGTTGAGACAGTGCCCAGATCGTTACGCCTTTCGTGCGGGTCGGAACTTACCCGACAAGGAATTTCGCTACCTTAGGACCGTTATAGTTACGGCCGCCGTTTACTGGGGCTTCAATTCGCACCTTCGCTTGCGCTAAGCACTCCTCTTAACCTTCCAGCACCGGGCAGGCGTCAGCCCCTATACGTCACCTTACGGTTTTGCAGAGACCTGTGTTTTTGCTAAACAGTCGCCTGGGCCTATTCACTGCGGCTCTCTCGGGCTTTAACACCCTAATAGAGCACCCCTTCTCCCGAAGTTACGGGGTCATTTTGCCGAGTTCCTTAACGAGAGTTCTCTCGCTCACCTTAGGATTCTCTCCTCGACTACCTGTGTCGGTTTGCGGTACGGGCACCTTCCACCTCGTTAGAGGCTTTTCTTGGCAGTGTGAAATCAGGAACTCAGACCTAATGGTCCTTGTCATCACAGCTCAACGTTATAGGAACGGGATTTGCCTCATTCCACGCCTTACTGCTTGAACGTACATAACCAACAGTACGCTTACCCTATCCTTCTGCGTCCCCCCATTACTCAAACGGTGGAGTGGTGGTACAGGAATATCAACCTGTTGTCCATCGCCTACGCCTATCGGCCTCGGCTTAGGTCCCGACTAACCCTGAGCGGACGAGCCTTCCTCAGGAAACCTTAGTCATTCGGTGGACGGGATTCTCACCCGTCTTTCGCTACTCATACCGGCATTCTCACTTCTAAGCGCTCCACCAGTCCTTCCGGTCTAGCTTCAACGCCCTTAGAACGCTCTCCTACCACGGATTCCATACGGAATCCATCCACAGCTTCGGTGAATTGTTTAGCCCCGATACATTTTCGGCGCAGCGTCACTCGACCAGTGAGCTATTACGCACTCTTTAAATGATGGCTGCTTCTAAGCCAACATCCTGGTTGTCTAAGCAACGCCACATCCTTTTCCACTTAACAATTACTTGGGGACCTTAGCTGGTGGTCTGGGCTGTTTCCCTCTTGACTACGGATCTTATCACTCGCAGTCTGACTCCCAATTATAAATCTCTGGCATTCGGAGTTTGTCTGAATTCGGTAACCCGGGATGGGCCCCTAGTCCAAACAGTGCTCTACCTCCAGGATTCTCAAAATTGAGGCTAGCCCTAAAGCTATTTCGGAGAGAACCAGCTATCTCCAGGTTCGATTGGAATTTCTCCGCTACCCACACCTCATCCCCGCACTTTTCAACGTGCGTGGGTTCGGGCCTCCAGTAAGTGTTACCTTACCTTCACCCTGGACATGGGTAGATCACCTGGTTTCGGGTCTACAACTACATACTCTATCGCCCTATTCAGACTCGCTTTCGCTGCGGCTCCGCCTTCTCAGCTTAACCTTGCATGCAATCGTAACTCGCCGGTTCATTCTACAAAAGGCACGCTATCACCCATTAACGGGCTCTAACTACTTGTAGGCACACGGTTTCAGGATCTCTTTCACTCCCCTTCCGGGGTGCTTTTCACCTTTCCCTCACGGTACTGGTTCACTATCGGTCACTAGGTAGTATTTAGCCTTGGGAGATGGTCCTCCCAGATTCCGACGGAATTTCACGTGTTCCGCCGTACTCAGGATCCACTCAGGAGAGAACGAACTTTCGACTACAGGGCTTTTACCTGCTGCGGCGGACCTTTCCAGATCGCTTCGTCTAACTCGTTCCTTTGTAACTCCGTATTGAGTGTCCTACAACCCCAAGAAGCAAGCTTCTTGGTTTGGGCTCTTCCCGTTTCGCTCGCCGCTACTCAGGGAATCGAATTTCTTTCTCTTCCTCCAGGTACTTAGATGTTTCAGTTCCCTGGGTGTGCCACGGATGCGCTATGTATTCACGCAAACGTACTGCTCTATTAAAAACAGTGGGTTTCCCCATTCGGAAATCTCCGGATCAAAGCTTACTTACAGCTCCCCGAAGCATATCGGTGTTAGTACCGTCCTTCATCGGCTCCTAGTGCCAAGGCATTCACCGTGCGCCCTTATTAACTTAACCTAAAAGTTAAAAAGTTCTTACGCATACAACCGAAGTTGTATGTTGAATTACTTGAATGTTTATTGCTTTCAATGTCGTTTTATCCAGTTTTCAAAGAACAAAGGTTTGCTTTGC